>JACZTE010000116.1 GCA_022573935.1 Chloroflexota bacterium | reverse complement strand
GGCTGGCGCCCAGCTCCTCGGAGCTTTTGGCCGAGGCGAGCACCTGCTCGGGCGGCAGGAGCGCGTGGTTCTCGATCGGGCTCTGGAAGCGCGCCGCCTGCGAGCAGAAGGCGCAGTCCTCAGGGCAGCCGCCCGTCTTGGCGCTGATCAGCGACTCGACCTCGACCGCATCGCCGCAGTAGCGCAGGCGGACGCGGTGGGCGAGATCGACCAGCGTGAGCAGCTCCTCGTCGGGCAGGGTGGTGATCTGAAGCGCCTGCTCCGGCGTGATCGGCTCGCCGCCCTCCAGCACTTGCGCTTCGATAGCTCGTAGACTGTTCATAATTACCTCCTAGCGTGTGGCCGCTCGTTCCGGCTTCGCCGGCTGTTCCTTCTCCTGCCGTTCAATAATGCGCACGTCTCCGGCCAGCAGCCGGCGCAGCACGCCTTCGTCCGTCCGCACCAGCAGCGCGCCGTCGCTGTCCAGATCGACCGCGGTCCCCTCCCAGCGCTCGCTCAGCTCCTCTACCGTGATGCGCTGGCCGAGGAGCGTCGGCAGGGCGCGCCAGCCGTCGAGGATGATGCCCGGCCCCGCCTCCAGATAGCGGTCGTAGAGCGACTCCGTGCGCTCCATGATGCGCTGGAGCAGGGAGATGCGCGACACCTCGTCGCCCAGCACCTGAGATAGGCTGGTCGCGATGGGCCGCAGCTCTGGCGGAAAGTCTTGCTCTGTTAGGTTGACGTTGACGCCGATGCCGACGATGACGTAGCGCAGCAGATCGCCCTCGCTCGCCAGCTCCACCAGGACGCCGACGATCTTTCGCCCGTCGATGAGCAGGTCGTTCGGCCAGCGGACGTCGGGCCGGAGCCCGGTCACCTCCTCGATCGCCTGGTGGACGCCGACAGCGGCGAGCAGCGAGAGGGTGACGACCTCCCCCGGTGGGCGGCGCGGCCGCAGGAGGAGCGAGAACCAGAGGCCGCCGCGGGGCGAGACGTAGCTGCGTCCGAGCCGGCCCCGGGGCGAACGCTGCTCCTCCGCCACGATCAGCGTCCCTTCCGGCTCGCCCCTTTCGGCCAGGGCGCGCGCTTCGTCCTGGGTCGAGCCGGTAATGTCGAGATGATGCACGCGCTGTCCGCAGCGCTCTGTGCGCAGCCCAGCGCTCACCTCCCAGGGGTAGAGCCTGTCGGGCACCTCGACCAGACGGTAGCCGACTCGGGTCGCCGCCTCGATGTCGTAGCCCAGGCGTCGCAGCGCCTGTACCTGCTTCCAGACCGCGGTGCGGGAGACGCCCAGAGCGCGGCCCATCTGCGCCCCGGAGCGGGGCGCTGGCGCCGCCTGCTTGAGTTCGCGCAGGAGCCGCTCGATTAGAGGAGGAGTGTCAACCATAGTTAGCAAGCCGGTTAACGATACGCCGAAGCGGGCATCGCGGTCAAATCGGGCGGAGCATCCAGCTTGACAGAACGGTGTGCGCACCGTACATTCGTTCTGAAGGGGCAGATCTGGTTTTTTGCTTCGACATGTGGAGAGATAACGCCGTCAACCTCCGTCAGGCGACGCATTATCCATTGACGGTCATGCCTCGCGTCTGGCTATGATAGAGGACGGTTGCGCTTGCTGGTGGGCGATGTCCGCCCAACGGGGCCCCGTCCAATCGCACAAGGAGAGATCACATGAAAGTCGTGTTTTTAGAGAGCGTTGAAGGTACTGCTCAGGTGGGCGAGACGAAGGAAGTGAAGAACGGCTTCGCGCGGAACTACCTGCTGCCTCGCGGCCTGGCGGCCCCCGCGGTTGAACCGTATCTGCAGCGCGCCCAGGCCCGGGCCGCCCGCGAGGTGAAGCGCCAGCAGGAGCTCGACCGCGACGCGAATGCCGTCGCCGAACGGTTGGAGGGGAGCCGGATCGAGATCATCGCCCGCGTCGGCGAGCAAGGCAAGCTCTACGGCTCGGTGACCAGCGTCCACATCGCCGCGGAGGTGGCGAAGCTCATCGGCGACGAAGAGTTCGACCACCGGAAGGTGCTGGTGCCGGAAGCGATCAGGGAGATAGGCGTTCAGCCTATTCGCCTGCGCCTCACCCGCAACGTGGAGGCGGTGATTGAGCTGGAGGTGATCGCCGAGGTGGACGAGGAGGAAGTGGCCGCCGCTGAGGCCGCCGCTGAGGGAGAAGCCGAGGCTGCGTCGGAAGAGGCGGAAGCGTCGTCTGACGAGCAACCCGAGGCTGCGTCCGAAGAGGCGGAAACGTCGGCTGACGAGCAACCCGAGGCTGCGTCGGAAGAGGCGGAAACGTCTGCTGAAGAGCAGCCCGAGGCGGTCGCTGAAGAGGCGGAGGCGTCGTCTGACGAGCAACCGGAAGCGGTCGCTGAGGCGGAGGCGTCTACTGACGATACGGCCGATGCGGAGGAAGAAGAGGAGACGAAGCCTGCCTAACGTACGCGAGGCCATTCGGTTGCTGAACGTGACGGATGGGTACATGTGCGGACGCGCGGGAGCCATCGGCAGTACAAGCACCCGACAAATCTGGGCTCGTGACTATCGCGGGCAACGTAAATCATGAACTGGCTCCAGGGACGTGGAACAGCATTCTGAAACAGGCTAGGTTACAGGGAGAAGAGCGCGCGTGAAGTACGCCGTCGTCTATGAGAGGACGCCGAACAACTACTCGGCCTACGTTCCCGACTTGCCGGGCTGTGTTGCTACCGGCGGCAGTCGAGAAGAGGTGGAGCAGCGGATCCGCGAGGCCGTCGCGCTTCATCTGGAGGGGCTGCGCCGCGAGCGACAGCCCATTCCGGAACCGGCGGCGTGGACGGAATTGGTGGAAGCACAGCCGTAATCGTGCCCGAAGCGTACGGGCGCGTCGCCTGAGCAGTTGCCCAAGGCAGTCGCCCAGGGCAATCGCAAGGATAGGGATACCGTTGGTCGGTCGCAGGGAACGCGAATTCTATGGTCATCGCTGAGCGCCTACCCCCGTTCGACGTCGAAGCCGAAGAGGCGATCCTCGCCTCGCTCATGGTGGACGGCGAGGCGATCTATAAGGTCCAGGGTATCCTTCACCCCCGGGATTTCTACCGCGACCAGCACCGCTGGACCTACGAGGCCTGTCTTGCCCTCTGGGAGCGCGGCGAGTCGATCAACCAGGTGACGGTGGCGCACGAGATGGACCGCCGCGAGCAGCTGGAGGACGCCGGCGGCCACGCCTTCCTCTCGCGCCTCGTCGGCGAGCTGCCCACGGCGATCGGCGTCGAGCACTACGCTGGCATCGTCAGTCGCGATGCGGCCTATCGGCAGCTCATCGGCGCCTCCACCCAGATCACCAACCTCGCCTACCAGGGCGGGCCGGACCTGGATGCTGTGCTCGGACGCGCCGAAGCGCTGATCCTGGCGCTGCGCAGCGGCGATCAGTTCCGCGATTTCATCCACATCCGCCAACTGCTGGAGCAGTACCTCGAGGCGCCGGGCATCGATGCCCGCGATAGCAACCTCGTCGGCCACGTCCGCACCGGCTTCGTCGATCTCGATACGCTGCTCGGCGGGCTCAAGCGCTCCGACCTGGTCATCCTGGCGGCGCGTCCCAGCATGGGGAAGACCAGCCTGGCGATCAACATCGCCCGCAACGCCGCTATCGGCCAGCACGGCCGGGTAGCGATCTTCAGCCTGGAGATGGCGGCCGAGCAGCTCGCCCAGCGGCTGCTGGCGAGCGAATCCGGCATCGATTCCACGCGGCTGCGGCTGGGCGAACAGAACGAGGCCGAGGAGCGGCGCATCATGGACGCGATGGGCGTCCTGTCCGAGGCCGAGATCTACATCGACGACACCGCCGTCCAGCGGGTGTCGGAGATCCGCGGCAAGGCGCGCCGCCTCAACTCGGAGAAGGGGCTCGACCTGATCATCGTCGACTACATGCAGCTGATCCACGGCTCGTCCAACCGCCCGGACAACCGGGTTGCTGAGATGAGCGAGATCTCCCGCGGCTTGAAGGAGCTGGCGCGAGAGCTGGACGTGCCGCTCATCGCCTGCTCGCAGCTCTCGCGGGCGCCGGAGCAGCGGACGCCCCACATCCCCATGCTGAGCGACCTGCGCGAGAGCGGCAGCATCGAGCAGGACGCCGACGTGGTCATGTTCATCTATCGTGAGGAGGTCTACGTCACGGCTGAGCAGTGGCTGGCTAATAACCCGGACAAGCCCTACCCGGAGGGCATCGCGCAGATCATCATCGGTAAGCACCGGAACGGGCCGACGGGCACGGTCGACCTTCGCTTCCGCAAGAACCTGACTCGCTTCGAGGACCTGGCGGTGCTCAGGCCGGAACCGCTCTACGACTAGCATGCGTCGACTAAACGAAGTGCTGCGGAGCGCGAAGCTGGACGGTGGGGCCTCCAAGCCAGAAGCCGGGGACTCGACGTCGCGGGAAGAAGGCGCGCCGGCAGCTCCTCCCGCCGATGACGAGGTTTGTCCCCACTGCCACGACGCCGGCTTCGTGCGGCAGGATCTGCCGCTGGATCATCCGGAGTTCGGGAAGGCAGTGCCCTGTCGCTGCGTGGGGGAGGAGAGCCAGGAGGTGCGGCTGGACCGCCTCCAGCGCTACAGCAACCTGGGGCCGCTCACCCGCCTCACCTTCGATAACCTGATCCGCCGCGGCCGCAGCGCCGATCCTCGCGATCAGGCGCGCTTCCAGCGCTGCGTCGAGGACGCCGAGGCGTTCGCCAAGGACCCCGAGGGCTGGCTGGTGCTGGTGGGCGCGTCGGGCTGCGGCAAGACGCACATCGGCGCCGCCATCGCCAACCGCTGCCTGGAGCACGGCGTCCCGGCGCTCTTCGTCGTCGTGCCCGACCTGCTCGATCACCTGCGCGCCG
>JACZTE010000115.1 GCA_022573935.1 Chloroflexota bacterium | reverse complement strand
CTACATGATGGACCATCCGCTGGCGCGTCACTCCCGCGACGCTCGCCAGCTCATGATCGTGGAGGGTACCAGCCAGATCCAGCGCATCGTTATCGCGCGCGCGCTCCTGGAGCGCGAGCTGGTCTACCCATAAACGAGGCGAAACACCCGAGTAAAGGAGAGCCCAGTGTTGAATCAACGTACCGTGGTCGTCGACCACGGCGGCGGCCGCATCGACGCGATGGACATCGACGAGTACGCGAAGGGCGTGCTGCCGTACGAGATGTCCAGCGGCTGGCCGGCCGAGGCGCTCAAGGCGCAGGCCGTCGCCGCCAAGAGCTACGCGCTGGCCGCCGGCCGCGTCTACACGGACACCCGCTCGCAGGTCTACGGCCCGCTACGCCATCGCGATACGAGCGCGGCGGTGGACGCGGTTCGAGGCGTCTTGCTCGCCCATCACGGCCAGATCATCATGCCGTTCTTCTTCGGCCACTGTAACGGGCGCACGCGCAGCCCTTCGCAGGCAGGCTGGAACCCTGTCGCCGATCGACCGTATCTCACAGGCGTCGCCTGCCCCTGCGGCCGAACGCGCTACTTCGGACACGGCATCGGCATGTGCCAGCGCGGCGCTCAGACGATGGCCGGGCGGGACGGCAAGACGTTCGACCAGATCCTGCGGCACTACTATCAGGGCATCGAGCTGCTCGGCCGAGACAACGTACCCGCGCAGCCCACCGTCCGTCCCGCGAACGCGGAGCTCTACGTCGTCCAGCGCGGCGATACGCTGGGTGCGATAGCCACCCGATTCGGCACGACGTGGCAGCTCCTCTACTGCGCCAACCGCGATCGGATCGCCGACCCGGACCGGATCGAGCCTGGCTGGGAGATCGTGATTCCGAGGGAGGCCGAGGAGGAGGGCGAGGCGAAGGTCTATGTGGTGCAGGCAGGCGATACGCTAGGCGCTCTCGCTCAGCGCTGGACGACGACCATTCGGGCGCTCGTCGCTCTCAACTCGATATCCGACCCGAACCTGATTCGCGTGGGCCAGCGCCTCCTCAGGCCTTAAGGGTCTTCCGCCAGCGGTCTCTTGGCGAACAAGTTCCACACTAACCAGGCAGGCTTCTCGGTGCCGTCTTGTCGCACGAGCCCGACGTATTGCAGGAGGTCGAGCGGCGTCTCGCCGGTGAACGCCGGATCCTGGCCGACAAACCAGATCGCCATCGTCATCTCCATCTCCTCGGCGTCGTCGAGCACCCGGCTCAAGAAGGTGGCCTGCTCGGCCTCGCTGCCTTCGTTCAGCCCGTCACGTCCCGGCCCGGAGGAGTAGCCCATCCCCGCGATGCCGATAGGCCCGATCGTATAGGAGGCGAGCCTGGTGTAGTAGTTCGCGGGGATCTCGTCCGGGTTGGAGAAGGCGAGGCCTGGGTAGGTGCTGACCGCCAGCATGTCCAGATTGGGCTGGAACTGCCGGATCAGGTGCCACTGCGATGGGCGTGGGTCGTCGGCAGGGAGCAGCCCTTGCAGCTCCTCAAGCTGAAAGGTGGGGAAGACCAGCGTCTCCGGCGAGAGCTCCTTCACAGCGGCATACGCTTCGTGGTAGAGCGTGACGAACTGCTCGAAGTCTTCAGGGTTCTGCGCTTCGTAGCTGTTGATCTCCACCCCCAGGGCCAGGTACTTCGGCTGGTAGTTCAGTGCCACGAATTGGGCGTACTGGACGAAGGCCCGGCGCACCTCCTCGTCGGCGAAGCCGGCCCCGCGCCGGTCCTCGGGCAGGCTGGCGAGTTGCCGGCGCCCCTCGGAGGCGTCCGTCGGGTCGATAGCGACGAAGAGCTCGAGGCCGTGTTCCTCAGCCAGCTCCGTCTCGCGCTGCGTGGTCTGCACTACGTCGTCCGAGGGGAAGAGGCCGTTCGCCATCAGGGCCTCCCAGGGCGGCACGCGCTGGATGAGGATCACCTCGCCGGCGCTGGCGGCTAGTTCGAAGGTGTCGCCGTAGCTCTCCGCCGGCAGCTCCGATGGCAGGGAGCTGAACCCCATATCGAAGCTGCGCGATGGCCCGGGTAGGGTCGTCGGCGTTGGCTCGCCTTGGCCGCCGTCGCCGCAGGCGGCCAGGGCCAGTCCTATCGCCAGAAGGGCGAACATGAGCAGGGGGGAGCGGCGATTCATCACTGACTGCTGATTGTACCGGCCTGCGCTGAGCTGTCCAAGGGAGCCTGTCACTAACCCCTAGGGTGTTCGACAGGGGAGAATCGGTAGCAGCGGCATCTTTCCTAGGGGAGATGCCCGATGCTTTTACTGCCACCGCATAGGTATTCTTACCGTATGGTGATTGGGGTTTCGGCTGAGAGCGACCTGCTGCGTACTGTGCGCCGCTATGCGCACGCATCGGAGGCCCCATCGTTGCTTCGGATTGCGGGGGCCATCCTGGGCGTCGACCCCTCCTCGGCCGACCACCGCGATGAGATCCTTCGCCTCTGCCGCGTCTTCGCCAGCGAAGGAGGGCTGGTGCAGGAGATGGCGGAGGAGATCGGTCGAGAGCTGGCTGGCGGCTAGCTCACCCCTTCCCCGCCTCGATATTCTTGCTGGGCTGCAGGCCTGGTGGTAGAATGGCCTCGACCACGTGATGCGAACGATGAGCGCGCACCGAGGCGGGGCATGGATAACGACTTCTTCCTTGACTATGACGAGATCATCAAGACCGTCCGGACTGCGGACGTTGTCACCTTCCGCTTCGTCATCGTCGGTAAACGCCTCCTCATCGACAACCGCTCGTCCGATCTCGACCCGCCGCTGGTGAAGCTCGTACCTCGCGCGACCAGCATTGAGGGACGCTTTCGCAGCATTAAACAGCTGCGCCCTCGCTTCAAGCTGCCCGATAAGATCAATGCCGTCTGGTGGCCTAAGTCCGTACAGAGCCTGGTGGAGCACGGCGTGTGGGACGCCATCGTCCAGCGCATCGCGGACGGTGGCTTCGTGGAGACTGTCCGTGATTGCGAGGAAGTCCTCGACGAGCTGCGGAGGCTGGAGCGGCAAGAGGTGCATAACGCCATCACCGCTAAGGAATACCAGGCGCTCTGGGAGAAGTAGGCGTCTCGCATGGAGCGCCGTCGCTTCCTGGGGCTGGTGCGCCGGGCCTTGGATGAGCTGCCTGAGCCCTATCGCGACCAGCTGGCGAACGTAAACGTCGTCGTCGAACGGCGGCCTCGGTCTCACCACCTGCGCGACGCCGGCCTGGGCCCCGGCGAGACGCTCTTCGGCCTCTACGAAGGTGTTCCCCTCATCGACCGCACCAGCGACTATGGCATGGTGCCGCCCGACACGATCACGATCTTCCAGGAGCCTCTGGAGCGCGAGTTCCTCGATACAGCCGAGCTGGAGGAGGAGGTGCGCCGCACGGTGCTGCACGAGCTGGCTCACTACTTCGGCAGCACTGATGAGGAGCTGGAGCGGCTGGGCCTCGACTGATGGAGTACAAGCGAGTGCTACAGAAGATGTCTCATCGGCCGATAGCGGAGGCTGTTGACGCGCTCGCGGGGATTATGAGCCGCGGGCCAAGACCTGTCCTGCGGCGGTATGTACCGGCTCCCCGCCGTCCACGACGAACTCGCCGTTAACCAGCACGTAAGGGATGCCTGTGGGGTATTGCCTCGGGTCCTCGTAGGTGGCCGTATCGGCGACTCGCTCCGGGTCGAAGATCACCACGTCCGCCCACGCGCCCTCCCGCAGCTCGCCTCGATCGGCCAGGCGAAAGGTAGCCGCCGGCAGCGAGGTCATCCGCCGCACCGCCTCCTCTAGCGAGTACAGCCGCTCCTCTCGAGCGTAGTGGCCCAGCACGCGCGGGAACGTCCCGTAGAGTCGAGGGTGCGGCTTGCCTGTCGGCGAGGGAATGCCGTCCGATCCGATCATGCACGTGGGGTGCTGGAGCACGCGGCTCACGTCGCCTTCGTCCATGATGAACATCACGGCTACCACCGCGTTCTCCTCCTCGTCCAGCAGCCGTTTGGTCGCGTCCTCCACGGGGAGGTCCATCATCTCCGCCACCTCGTCGAGGCGCTTGCCTTCGTACTGATGCTGGTGCTTGACCGAGGCGACCATGATGTCCGCGGGCTCGAACACCGGCACGAGCCGCCCGCCGCGCGCGATGGCGGCCAGGGACGTGCTGGCGGCGGTGTATGGGTAGGCATCGATGGTGACGTCCACGCCACGCGCCCGCGCCTCCTCGATCAGGGGCAGCGACTGCTGGGTGAGGCCCCAGTTGGCGCGGGCGGCGGCCTTGTGGTGCGAGATCTGTACCGGCGCTCCCGACTCCTCGCCGATGCGGATCGCCTCCCGCACCGAGTCGAGCAGGCCATCGCCTTCGTTGCGGATGTGGCTGACGTAGAGGCCGCCGAAGTCGGCCGCAACGCGCGCCAGCTCGATGAGCTCGTCAGTCTCGGCGAACGTGCCGGGCACGTACATCAGCCCGGTGGACAGGCCTATGGCGCCGGCGGCCATCCCTTCGGCTAGCTGCGCCTTCATCGTTGCCATCTCGTCGGCGGTCGGCGCTCGTCGCTCCCAGCCCATCGCCGCCACGCGCAGCGAGCCGTGAGGCGCCAGGAAGGCCGCGTTCACGCCAGGCCGGGCGGCACGCACGGCCTCGTAGAACTCGCCCAGCGACTGCCAGGCGAACTCGTGCACCGGCCCCAGAATGCCTTCGACGCCGCGCTGAAAGAACTGCTGAAGCCGTTCGTTGGCGGGTGCGGGGCCCAGGCCGCAGTTGCCACATACGACCGTGGTGACACCCTGGGCTGCTTTGAAGTCCAGGCTGGGATTGTTCAGCAGCGCCACGTCGTCGTGGGAGTGGACGTCGATGA
>JACZTE010000114.1 GCA_022573935.1 Chloroflexota bacterium | reverse complement strand
GGTCTGAAGGAGCGGATCTGCGACGAGACGGGCGAGCTGCGCCGCTTCGTCAACGTGTATGTCAACGGCGAGGACGTGCGCTTCCTCTCCGGCCTCCAGACACCGCTCGAGCCGGGCGCGGAGGTGAGCATCGTCCCTGCCGTCGCCGGCGGCTAGCCACGCCGCAGCCTGGGACAGCTACCCGGCACAGGCACCTAGCACAGCTCCGCGCCCTTGTCCCCCGCCCGCTGCCCCCGTACGATGGCCTGGCGATGGGCATACTCGGCTTCGGTTGGCGACAGCAGCCGCTCAGGGAGCGCTTCTACCCTCCCGCATTCCGGGGGATGTACGACCGCTTCCTCGACACGATCCGCGAATACGTCCAGCCGAACGACATCGTGCTGGACGCCGGCTGCGGCAGCGGCCGCGTCTTCCAGCATCGGCTGGCAGGCAGCGTGCGCCGCGTGGTGGGCGTGGACGTGACCGATGAGCCCCAAGGCAACGCCAACATCGACGACGCCGTGGCGGGCGACCTGCGCGCTCTGCCCCTCCGCGATGCCGCGGTCGACTTCATCGTCGTCAGCCACGTCGCGGAGCACCTGACAGAGCCCGAGCCGTCGTTCCGAGAGCTGGCGCGTGTCCTGCGGCCCGGCGGGCGGCTGCTCCTCCTCACGCCCAACCGCTGGCACTATGTGCCGCTGGTCGCCCGGCTGGCCCCCCACCGGCTGCACGTCGCCTTCAACCGCTGGCGCGGCCTGGACGCGCACGACATCTTCCCGACGACGTATCGGGCGAACACCGCGGGCCGGCTGCGCGCGCTGGCCGAGGGCGCGGGGCTTGCGGTCGAGCGGCTGGATCGGTTCGAGACGGAGCCCGAGTACCTCGCCTTCCACATCGCGCCCTACGCCCTGGGCGTCGCCTACGAACGGCTGGTCAACCGCATCCCGGCGCTCACGCGGCTGCGAGTCAACCTACTGCTGGTAGCGCGCAAGGGGTGAGCGCCGGGGGCGACTCGATAGTCGCCCCTACGCATCAGCTCCTCCACTGCTAAGCCTGCGTTCTCCTAACTTTATGCAAAAATACGGGTTTCCCCTCATAGCCCTATCCCCTAGGGGAGTGTCAGACTCAGATCGAGGGCGGGTTTGGGTTGATAGACACGAAAGGTAACGGCGCCAGCATGGTAACATCGATACGCCGACACAGCCTCGTAGCGAGCGCCTCCGTCCTCGCCCTCATCCTCCTCTTCACCACCGCCGGGCTCGCGGGCCCGCCGCCACGAGCTTACGCTCAGACCGCTTGCGCCACCACCATCGACTTCATGCTCGTGCTCGATGGTTCGGAGAGCATCAACTCGACCGAGTTCGAGGCGATGCGCTCGTTCGCGGACGGCCTCATCGGCCACTTCACCATCAGCCCGGCGGACGCGCACGCAGGCATCGTTCAGTTCGCGAGCGAGGGCCAGGGAATTATCGAGATCGGCTTATCGAGCGATCCAGTCGCCATCGCCACGGCGATCTCCGCGATGACGCAGATCGTGGGCATCACGGACATTCAGGAAGGGATCGCGTTGGCGCAGCAGGAGCTCACCGCCAACGGGCGGGCGGACATCCCGCACGTGATCCTGGTGCTTACGGATGGTGTGCACAACGAGCCGGGCGACCCGATCGCCGAGGCGGAGGCGGCCCGCAGCCTGGGCACGGAGATCTTCGCCATTGCCGTGGGCCCGAAGCTGGACATCGATCAGCTCAACGCTATCGCCAGCGATCCCGACGGCGAGCACGTCTTCTCGGTGGACAGCTTCGAGGCGCTGGCCACCATCCTCGATCCGCTCGTCCTGGTGGTCTGCCCCCCGACGCCGACGCCTACGTCCACGCCTACCTCGACGCTCACGCCGACGCCCACGCTAACGGCGACGGCGATGCCGACCGCAACACAGATCGCGCCGACGGCAACGCTGCCTCCCGTCGGCGAGCCGGTGCCGACGAGCGCGTTGGGTATCGTGATACAGCCGCCGGAGACCGGCGTCGGTTCGCTGGAGAGCGACGCCTCAGACACCGCCTGGCCAGCATGGCAGATTGGAGCCGCGTTCGGCATCGCGCTCCTCGCGATGTGCGGCGCGTACGGATTAGCGAGATGGCAGGCCTGGGATTAGGATAAGACGCAGGAGACCTACTGCCTACCTGTCGAACTCCGCCACCATCTCCGCCACGCGTGACGCCGCCTCCGACAGCGGTACCATCGTCGAGTCCGATTCATCGCGGCGCTTCAGTTCGACCGAGTCCTCTTTCATGTTGCGCGGGCTGACGGTGAGGCGCAGGGGCATGCCGAGCAGGTCGGCGTCGGCGAACTTCACCCCGGGCGACTCCTCCCGGTCGTCGTACAGCACCGCAACTCCGCGATCGACAAGCTCCGCGTAGAGCCGCTCGGCGGCCTCGCCCACGCCGCCGCGGTCGGCGCTCAGCGTGACGAGGTGGACGGCATACGGAGCGATGGACGCGGGCCAGACGATGCCCTGCTCATCGTGGTTCTCCTGGATGATGGCTGCCAGCAGCCGGTCCACGCCGATGCCGTAGCAGCCCATCACCGCGACCTGCTGCCGGCCCTCCTGATCGAGGAAGGTCGCGCCCAGCTTCTCGCTGTAGACGGTGCCTAGCTTGAACACGTGCCCGCTCTCGATGCCGCGCCGCAGTGTGAGCGTGGAGGTTTCGTCGCACTGAGGGCAAGCGTCGCCTTCTCGAGCCAGCGAGATATCGGTCACGATGTCGGCCTGCCAGTCGCGCTCGAAGTTTACGTTGCGCAGGTGGGCGTCGGGCTTGTTCGCGCCGCCGACGAGGTTGGGTGACGAGCGGACCGAATCGTCGGCGACGACGCGGATGGGGCGTTTCGCAGCCTTCTCGAGGCCAACGGGCGAGGCCGAGCCGGCCACCAGCCCGGCCGCCTCAACCTCGCGGTCGTCCATCAGGCGCAGCTCTACGCCGCCCAGGGCGTTGCGCAGCTTCGTCTCGTTCACCTCGAGGTCGCCGCGAATCGCGACGAAGACCGGCTCGCCGGAGGCGGCGTAGAAGACGGCCTTGAGCGTCCTCTCCGGCGGCACGTCCAGGAAACGCGACAGCTCTTCGATCGTCTTGATGCCGGGAGTTGCCACCTCCTCCAGCGCCAGCGGCTCTTCCGGCGGCAGCGTCAGCTTTCGATGATCGGCCTTCTCCGTGTTCGCGGCGTAGCCGCAGCGGTCGCAGAGGAGTATCTCGTCCTCGCCGACATCGGTAAGGTACATGAACTCCTGGCTATCCTTGCCGCCGATCGGGCCGGAGTCCGCCTGGACAGCTACCGTGGGCAGACCGCAGCGCTGAAATACGTTCGTGTACGCCTGGAGCATCGCGTCGTAGCTGCGGTCCAGGCCATCCCAGTCGGCGTCGAAGGAGTAGAGATCCATCATGATGAACTCGCGCAGGCGGATCAGGCCGCCCCGGGAGCGCAGCTCATTCCGGAACTTGGTCTGGATCTGATAGACGAGGGCAGGCAGGTTGCGGTAGCTCTGCACCTGCTGCTTGAAGAGATCGGTCACCGCCTCCTCGTGGGTAGGAGCGAGCACCATCTCGCGATCGCGCCGGTCCTTCACCGTGAGCAGCGGCGGGATGTACGTCTCGCGACGGCCTGACGACTCCCATAGCTCGACAGGCTGAAGGGCGGGCATGTGCACCTCCTGGCCGCCCGCGGCGTCCATCTCCTCGCGGATGATCTGCTCGATCTTGCGCAGGGCTCGCCAGCCCAGCGGCAGGTAGCTATAGATGCCGGCAGCGAGCTGCTGGACGAGCCCGGCGCGCAGCAGAAGCTGATGGCTGGGCGTCTCCGCCTCGGCCGGAGCCTGGCGGAGCGTCTGCGAGAAGAGCTGTGCGAGACGCATGGAACGCGGAGCCTCCGTTGTATGGACGTTCGACTGGGACGTTTGATTGGAAGGATACGGGCGTGCGAAGTCCGTGGTCAAGGCGTGGCTGGGCGGGAGCTATCCTTCTTCCGGCGGGTAGGAGAGGAAGACGCTGTCGTAGAAGGGATCGGGACCAACCTCCGCCATCGACGCCGCCGCCGCCGAGATGAGCGTTACCCCCAAAGTGCATCTCAAGATCGATACCGGCATGGAGCGTATTGGCGTGCACTACTACAGTGCTGAACCCTTACTAGCAGCCTCCCTTCAATGTCAGCATCTGGAAGTGGAGGGCATCTTCTCCCATTTTGCCAGTGCCGATGGGGCCGATTTGGCGCATGCAAAGCTGCAATTAGAACGATTTAACGAAGTGCTGCACTTTTATGATAAACACAGTCTGTCAATGCCTATTCGTCACATGGCCAATTCCGGCGGGATCTTACAATTGCCTGAATCCCACTTTGACATGGTGCGACCGGGAATCATGGCCTATGGGGTTTATCCATCTTTGGCACCAAAGCGCACCATTGAAGTGAAACCGACATTGGCCTGGAAATCACGTGTGGTTTACTTCAAAGTAACAAAACCTGAACATCCTGTCAGCTATGGGTCTACTTGGCAGACCGACCATGATGTCCGGATTGTGACTGTCCCAGTGGGATATGGTGATGGCTATTTCCGAGCAATGTCTAACCAGGCACAGGTGATTATTCAGGGCAAGAAATACCAGCAGGTAGGAAGCATTTGCATGGATCAGATCATGGTCAACATCGAGTCTGATTCGGCATTTAACGGCGATGAGGTAATTCTAATTGGCGGTGATGAGAATGGCGAGAAAGTTACGGTGATGGATATTGAGTCACCAGGAAGAACTATCGCTGATGTATCACTAAGGGTATACTCTGTGAGTGCATTATTGAGATCGGTAATAAATAAAGTATCACTGCCCTAAT
>JACZTE010000113.1 GCA_022573935.1 Chloroflexota bacterium | reverse complement strand
TTGCCGGTGTAGTCCAGCGTGCCGTCGGAGGCCAGGTAGAGGCCGTCGTCACCGAGCAGGTTCTGCATGGCGTACTGGCCCTGCATCTGGGCGAGCATCGAGACCATCATCCCGATGAAGCGCTGCAGGGCGCCGAAGTCGTCCTCTGGGTCTCCAAAATGGGCGGAGGCGAAGCTGTGGGCCCACTGGCTCTCCTTGAGCATCGTTTGCGCCTGGCCTCGAACCGTCACCGTCTCGTCGAAGGTGCTAGGGTCGAGGCGGAAGGCCTCGAAATCCAAGGGATCGAAGTCCCTGGGGTCGCTCACCAGATCTGGGCTGCCGGAGGCGAAGATTGCCTGTAGCGGCATCATGTTCTGCGGGATGGTGACGGGGTCATCTGGGTTCTGCGCTATCATCCCGATCGCCATCATCACCTGGTCCATGGGCGGCTCGAAGGGGATGCCCATGCCCGAGGCCATGACGAAGGGCCCGAAATGGTCTCGCGAGAGCCAGTACCCCTGCCAGATGAGCGCCGCGAAGTTGAACTCGGCGTCGCCCCCTTCGATGCCGCTGGGGGCGGTGAAGTCGATCTCGCTGCCCACCTCGGCGGTGGGAGACGCGGTTGCGCCGGGGGCTGGGCCTCCCGGCTCTCCGTCGTCGCCGCACGCGATGCCGATCGCCAGAACCGCGATCAGGCCCAGGGCTAGGTACAGTGGGCGTCTCATGCTGTCATCTCCTCTGCTTTGATCTCGCTCGGAGCAACCGTAGCGCCGTTGCCGCCTAAGCATTGTGACGGAGAATACAAATGGCGCGTGCATATCGATGTTAGCGACATTCGGCCCCCTGACCAAGGGGCCGATCGGCCCTGCGAGCGGAACACTGGTGGCTAAGATTAGCCCATTTCGGCTGAAGGGGCCGTTTGTCCTCTCGTTCTGGGGCACTCGGCCCTTTCGAATGTATCTGCGCTCGTGTAACGCTCAAGGCAAGGGCGATTCTTATGCACGGGCTGGAGACGGCGCAGAGCACTGGCGTTCTGCATCTTGGGAGAGATCGCGGTGTTATGGCCCGGTTACGGGGCGCGCGAACCCGAGGTCTGGCAGCTGCACGACGAGCCTGGTCCGCTCCCCTCGAGCTGAGATTTCTAGTGTTCAGCGTCGTGGTCCTCGTCTCCGGCGCTCTGGTCATTGGTGGCTGGACCTCGGGTGAAATTAAGAACCTGGTTATCCAGCGGGCTGCAGCGACGAACGCTTTGTATGTTGATAGTTTCGTGAGCCCGCTCCTCCAGTCGTTGGAGCGAAGCTCCGCGCTGCCACCTGAGAGCGTCACTGCACTGGACAGCTTGCTTACGGACACCGCCCTTGGTGAGAGGATCGTCTCATACAAGATCTGGACTCTCGGTGGGAAAGTAGTCTACGCAACAGACGATCGGCTGCTGGGGCAAGCCTTTTCCGTAACGGGCCACCAGCAGGACGCGGCGGACGGCCAGGTTTCCGCGCATATCAGCAACCTGGACGAAGCGGAGAACCAGTTTGAGCGGTTGCGCTGGAGCAAGCTCCTTGAGACCTACGCTCCGGTGCGCTCGCACGAGACTGGCGGCGTAATCGCTGTCTCGGAGTTCTACCAGCTCCCAGATGAGATCTTGAGCGAGCTGCGGACTTCGCAGATTAAGGGCTGGATCATCGTCGCCATTGCGACGCTGGTCATGTTTCTGATCCTCAACGGGATGGTGCGCCAGGCCAGCGTCACCATCCGCAGGCAGAACGCCGGGCTTCGGAGGCTTACACAGCAGGTGCGCGCCGCGAGCGCTTCAAACGTTCAGACCGAAGAGCAGGTGATGGGGCGCATCGCCCAGGATCTTCACGACGCGCCGGCTCAGAATCTGGCCGTGGCCCTGCTGCGGCTGGATCACCTCTCTGGGGCATCTCGTCCGGGGCAGCAGGAGGATTGGGCGTTGCTTCGCCAGTCCGTCGAGAGCGCCCTAGCCGACTTGCGGAACATCTCCAGTGGGATCCGCATCCCTGACTTGGAGGAACTCGACGCGGACGCCATCATCTCGCGGGCGGTTGCCGATTTCAGCCAAAGGACAGGCCGCGCCGTTTCCTGCCGGACAGAAGCCGCTGGAGCACAACTCTCTGTCGCGGCGAAAGCCACTACCTACCGCATCATCCAGGAAGCGCTGAACAACTCTTTCCTCCACGGCCAGGCCGCGACTCAGACCGTGAGCGTCTCGCTGCGCAGCGGTTGGCTCGAAGTAGAGGTCACCGATGATGGGATCGGCTTCGATCCGGATGAAGTGCGGGAACGACAGCGAGGAGAACGAGCACGATTAGGTATCCGCGGCATGCGAGAGCGCGCGGAGCTGCTGGGCGGCTCCTTGAGCATCGAATCGCAACCCGGATCTGGCACCCGCGTAAACGCCCGGATCCCGGAAGGCGAGGAGTACATTCCATGACCGAGCCCATCAGGTTGCTCGTCGCCGACGACCACGCGCTCTTCCGTCGGGGCGTGCTTCAGACTCTCAACACGCCCGAGATGACGGTCGTAGCGGAGGCCAGCACCGCCGCCGAAGCCCTGGAGAAGGCCCGCGAGACGCTCCCCGACGTCCTCCTCTTGGACGTCAGCATGCCGGGCGGAAGCGGCCTGGATATCCTGCCCCAGTTGCAGGCAGAAGTACCGATCTGCAAGGTCGTGATCCTGACGGTGAGCGAGGACGAAGAAACCCTGTTCCTGGCCCTGAAGCAAGGTGCCCGTGGTTACATCGTGAAGGGGGTGACGGCGGACGACCTCGTCGCCGCCGTGCAGGCAGTACACTCTGGAGAAACGTACGTCGCGCCAGGGATGGCCGGTCGGATCTTGACCGAAATGGCAAAGAACCGCCCGGCGGGCCTGCCGGATTTGTCGGCGCGGGAGCAAGAAATCCTCGAGCGTATCGCTCAGGGCCAAACCAACAAGGAGATCGCGGCCGAGCTCTACCTGAGTGAGAAGACCATCAAGCACTACGTGACCAACATCCTCACCAAGCTGCAAGTGCGAAACCGCGTGGAGGCCGCCCTCAAGGCCCGCGCGGCCGAGCGCACGACCTAACGAAGGGACTAGCCAGTCCCCAGACTTTAGTCCCCTCCTAGGTGGGACTCATTCCCGCCCTTCGCCCGTAGTTGCATCGCGGGGTGGCTCTCATACTCAAGCCAGCAGAATGTTTCTGGACAAGGAGGCAAACCGATGAAACGCACCTGGCGAATAGGTACGGCCCTCGCTGCTCTCGCTCTGGCCCTTACTCTCACGTTTGCGTTCGTCGCGTGCGATGATGGGGCAGACAACGGCGACACCGCCGCGAAAGTCGAAGCCGCTCTGGCGGCTATGCTACCGCCACCCACCGATCATCTGATCGAAGTTACAGCATTCGAAGTCAAGGGCTCGACGAGCGTTGACGATCTTGCCCCGCCTGATGTCGACCCCTCGACGCTGTCCGCTGGCTTTGGATACAAGGCTCCGGGCGACTACGACCCGGACAATCCAGACAAGTGGCAGGTTGCCTCATACATGTGGACACCTGGACAGATGGTCGCCTACCAGGGTGATACCTTGCGCCTGCATGTCTTCGTGCTCAATGGAAACACGCACGAGACATGGATCGAAGACCCGGACGGCAACATCGTTGGCGACGTCGTGGTGATGAACAGGGGACGTGAATACGACCTCTCTGCAAGTCTGGAGAAGGCAGGCGTGTACCGGCTCATCTGCAGCACTCACGCGCCGACAATGACTGCCGAGATCGTCGTGTTGCCCAGGCCGGGGGGCTAACTGCGGTCTTACCCGATTAGTGCAGCGCACAGCCCCATGGCGTCCGGGCCCTCCCTTGGGCGCCATGGGGCGTGCCTCGCCTTAGCTCAACTCGCCCTGCCATGACCGGGGAACTAGTCGTCCTGCCACGGTAGACGCCGAAGTTGAGACTTCCTCGCTTAGCTCCGAGAGGCCTTATTTCTACCACGACGGCTTTGGAGTGGCGCTCCCGGCGTTACGGCTCGTAGAAGGTGCGGAAGCTGAGCCGCCGGTGGCGCAGCAGGATGCTCTGCAGGATGCCCAGGCCGATGAACAACGTGATGAGCGAGCTGCCTCCCTGGCTGACGAACGGCAGCGGGATGCCCGTCACCGGCAACAGCCCGATGTTCACGGCCACGTTAATAAACGTCTGAAGCAGGATGAAGACCACGATCCCTATCGCTATCAGCCGGCCGAAGAGGTCGCGGGAGAGCTCGGCAACGCGCAGCCCCCGCCAGAGCAGCAGCATGAACAGCCCGAAGAGCAGCAGCGCTCCCACCAGGCCCAGCTCTTCGCCCAGGATGCTAAATATGTAGTCGGTGGTCTCCGTGCGCAGGTAGTCGAGCTGCGTCTGGCTCCCCTCCGTCAGCCCCTTCCCGAAGACGCCGCCGGAGCCGATGCTGATCTTGGCCTGGAGGATGTTGAAGCCGGCGCCCAGAGGGTCGCTATCGGGGTCCAGCCAGAGGGAGATGCGTTCTCGCTGGTAGCCTCGGAGCGCGACGAAGAGGAAGGGGGCGGCGATGACCGCGGTGGTGAATAGACCCAACAGGTGCCGCCAGCTTGCCCCGGCCACGGTCACCATCCCCAGCCAGATCACGGCGAAGATCACCGTCGAGCCCAGGTCCGGCTGGGCGAGGACCAGCGCTGCCGGCAGCGCCGCCAACCCGAGCGAGGTGAGGAACACCCGCAGTGTGCCGATCGACTCCTGATGGTCCGACAGGTATTTCGCCAGCGTGATGATCACGACCAGCTTGGCGATCTCCGAAGGCTGCACCGGCGTGCCGCCCACCAAGATCCAGCGTCGCGACCCAAACGTCTCCTCGCCTACGACGAGCA
>JACZTE010000112.1 GCA_022573935.1 Chloroflexota bacterium | reverse complement strand
CAGATAGAGCAAGACGATAACTGGTCACGCCGGCCCATCGGTACCGGCCCGTACAAGCTGAAGAAATGGGACTTCGGCGATCTCATCACGCTGGAGGCGAACGAGGCGTATCACCTCGGAGCGCCCCAGGTGAAGACCGTTCGCTACCGCCTCCTCGGCACATCCATCACGCTCTACGAAGACGATCAGATCGACGTGGCCGGCGTCGGCGTAGACGACCTGGAGCGCGTCCAGGACCCATTGGACCCGCTCAACGGCGAGTACAGCTTCGGCAGCCAGCTCTCAATCAGCTACCTTGGCTTCAACGTCAACGCGCCGCCCTTCGACGACCCGCTGGTGCGCGAGGCCTTCAGCATGTCGATCAACCTGGAAGAGATCGTCAGCATCCTGTTCCAGGACGCCATCCCGGCGGCGAACAGCATCGTCATGCCCGGCCTGCCCGCATACAGCGAGGACAACCAGGCCCCGCAGTTCGACCCGGAGCGGGCACTGGAGCTGCTGCAGCAGTCAGGCTACTGGGATACGGACGCGCTGGAGGGGATCACCGTCGCCGAGGGTGGGGCCGGCGGCAGCGCCAGCGCCTCGCTCGAAGTCATCATCGACAACTGGCGCACGCATCTGGGCGTGGAGGTAACTGTCGAGCAGTCGCTTGCCGGCGAGTTCTTCCGCAACATTGAAGACGGCATCTACCAGATGTACCTCCTCGCCTGGATCATGGACTACCCCGCCGAGGAGAACCTGCTCAACATCCACTTCGACAGCGAGGGCGCGAACAACTACAACGGCTACGAGAACCCCTCGGTGGACACGCTGCTCCGCGAGGCGCTGATCGAGCAGGACGCTGAGCGGCGAATCGCTCTGTACCAGCAGGCCGAGCAGCTCATCCTGGACGACGTGCCCTGGTTCCCCCTCTTCTTCGACCGCTTCCACGTCCTCGTTAAGCCTTATGTCAAGAACTACCCCATCCCGGGGGGTATCGTGCCGCGGCTGCGCTTCGTCATCCTCGAAGACGAGCCTGTAGACGAGTAGCCGGCGGCTGCTCCCGTCATGCAGGGCCTCCTCGCCTACACCATCCGCCGTCTGCTTTGGATGCCCGTCATCCTCTTCGTCGTCTCCTTCCTCACCTTCACCATCACCCGCTTCGGCCCCGGCGACCCGGTAACGATCCTGGCCGGCCAGCACCGCGATCAGGAGACGATCGAGCGGATCCAGCGGGAGCGTGGCCTGGATAAGCCGTTCTACGAGCAGTACGGCATCTACATGGAGAACATCCTCACCGATTGGGACTTCGGCGAGAGCGTCACGATCAACCGGGGCGCGGACGTCTGGGACCTCATCTGGCCGAAGATGCTGGTCTCCATACAGCCGGGGTTCGTCGCGCTGGTCATCGCCTTCTCGGTGGGCACGGCGGTGGGCATCTTCGCCGCCCTGCGCCAGGGCACCTGGATGGACCCCTTATCGATCAGCAGTTTCCTCTTCTTCCAATCGATCCCGGTGCTGGTGAGCCTGCCGTTCCTGATACTGATCTTCGTGATCAAGCTGGATCTGCTGCCCATCGGCTGGGGCGGGCCGCGGATCGACGTGGGGCCGCAGGAGATCGCCCTAGGCATCTTCAGCACGCACATCATCCTGCCGGCGCTCGTCCTCTCGCTGCCAGGCATCGCCGGCGTCGCCCGGCTGGTGCGGGCGACAACGCTCCAGGTCCTGGGCGAGGACTACGTGCGCACTGCGCGGGCGAAGGGTCTCTCCGAAACGACGGTCGTGACGCAACACGTCACCCGAAACGCGCTCTTGCCGCTCGTCACCGTGATCGGCCTCTCCATGGTCACGCTGCTGGAGGGCGCCTTCTTCACCGAGACGATCCTCGGCATCCCGGGCATCGGCCTGCTGGGCTTCCAAGCGGCCTCAACACAGGACTACGATGTGATCCTCGCGTTGGTGCTGATGCTGGCGACGGTCTTCGTCGCGGCGAACATCGTGATCGACATCGCTTACACGTTCATCGACCCGCGTGTCCGTTATGACACGCAGAACATGAACTAATGGCAGAGGTACCGGATCTGCCGGCGGAGGATGTAACTCGCCTGCCCAGCTCAATCGGGCCGTGGGGGCTGGCGCTGCGCCGCCTGCTGCGCAAGAAGCTGGCGCTGATAGCGATCGTGGCTATCGCCAGCTTCTACTTCGTCGGTCTCTTCGCACCGGTGATATCGCCCAAGGACTACAAGACGACGGACTTGCCGAACCAGCTACAGGCGCCCTCGTTGGAGCACCCGCTGGGCACCGACCGTCTCGGCCGCGACCTGCTGAGCCGCGTCATCTGGTCGGCCCGCACCACCACCATCGTCACGGTAGCCACGGTGGTCGCGGGCAGCCTGGTGCTGGCGGTGGGGCTGGGCATGCTCTCCGGCTACGTGGGGGGCAAGGTAGACACGGCGATCATGCGCTCCGGCGAGGTCTTCGCCTCGCTGCCGGGCCTGCCCATGCTGATCTTGATCAACGCCACGATGCGGCCGCGAGCCGTCGCTGGCGTCGACTGGCTGGAGAGCCATATCTCCAGCGATGCGCTCCTGACGGCGCTGCGAGAGCCCGGCGGCGGCGACTTCGTCTTCATCGCCCTGCTGGGTCTGCTGGCGACGGCGGGCGTCGTGGGCCTCGGCGCCTGGCTCCTCGCCGGAGAAGACCGCCGCAACGGCGCGTGGCTGACGCCGGCCATGCTGGCGGCCTTCGTCATCCTCATTCTCTGGGCGGTGCAGGCGATCTTCGCCACCCCGGGGTCGGCCGATTACTTCCTCATCTTCGGCGCGCTCGCCCTCTTCTCCTGGGTGGGCGGGGCGCGCGTGATCCGCTCGCAGGTGCTGGCGCTGCGCGAGACGGAGTACGTGCTGGCGGCGCGGGCGATGGGGGCAGACACCTGGCGCATCCTCGGATCGCACCTGCTTCCCAACGTGAGCCCGATCATTATCGTCAGCGTTTCCGCCTCGCTCGGCGCGATCGCGGGCACTGAGATCGCGCTCTCCTTCCTGGGCGTAGGCGTTCGCGAGGCGCCCAGCTTCGGCTCGCTGATCTTCCAGGCGTCGAACCCGGAGACGATCAACGACTATCCCCATCTGCTGCTGGCGCCCGCGCTGGTGATAGCCGCGCTCATCTTCGCCTTCAACCTGCTCGGCGACGCCCTGAACGATGTGCTGACCCCCAAGGCGCGGTAGTGGGTCATTGAATACAGCCGCGTGCTTTCCCGTAGCCGGGGCTCTCTAGCCTGGCCGCCGCCGAGCCTGGAAAGGCTCGGCTACGATATTCAAGAGTCACAAACTGACCCACTACCTAAAGCGCGTTAGGTTCGCCAATAAGCAGCGCGATTGCTATACTCCAACTAGAGAGGGCACTCGTGAAGGTTTCGACAGAGCGTATCCCCGAGAGCCAGGTCGTGCTGCAGATCGAAGTGGACGACGCCCGCCTCGATAAGGCGCTGGAGTCCTCCTACCGCCGCATCGCGTCGAAGACACGCGTCCCCGGCTTCCGGCCGGGCAAGGCGCCGCGTGACGTCCTGGAGCGCCACGTGGGGCCCGAGGCCGTGCTCCACGACGCGATCGACCGTCTACTGCCCACCCTGTACAAGGAGGCGCTGGAGGAGGAGTCGATCGAGCCGATCGACCAGGCGAAGTACGAACTGGTGACAGAGCGGCCGCTGGTCGCGAAGTTCACGATCCCCGTGCAGCCCAAGGTAGATCTAGGCGACTACGCCTCGCTGCGCGTCCCCCGCGAGCCCGTCGTCGTCGAGCCCGAGCGGGTGCAGGAGGGGCTGGAGGCGCTGCGCCGGCGCTACGCCACCCTGGAGCCTGCAGATCGGCCCGTCGAGTGGAGCGACGTCCTCCGGGCAGACGTCCACGGCACGGTCGACGACAAGGTCATCGCCCACGATGAGGACGCCGAGTTCCAGCTGCTCGAAGATCGCCCCACCGGCCTGCCCGGCTTCACCGAAGGCCTCATTGGCCGCGAGAAAGGCGCTGAGTTCGAGTTCGAGGCGGCCGTGCCGGAGGACGCGGCTGATGAGCAGATGCGGGGCAAGCAGGTGCGCTATCGGGTGCTGATCAAGGAAGTCAAGCGCGAGATCCTGCCGGAGCTGGACGACGAGTTCGCGCGGCAGGCAGGCGAAGGCTTCTCCGACCTACAGGCGCTCCGCTCACGCCTCGAGGAGGACCTGCGTCGCGCACTGGAGGACGAGGCGGAGCACCGCTACCACGACAGCATCCTGGAGGCGCTTGTGGAGCAGTCGGAGCTGGAGTTTCCGCCGGTCATGGTCGAACGTGAGGTGGAACGGCTGCTCCGCCAGCAATCCGGCGCGGCCGCCGCTCCGGGCGGCCAATCGCGGCCGGACGACCTGGAACGCTACTTACAGCAGCTTGGCAAATCGGAGGAAGAGGTGCGCGAGGAGCTGCGGCCGATGGCGGAAACTCGTGTTCGCCGATCACTAGTGTTGTCTGAGTTGGAAACAGCCGAAGATATACAAGTGACGGATGATGAGGTGGACACGGAGATCAGCCGCCTCACCTCCGGCGCCGGTAACCAAGCGGATGAGGTGCAGCGCCTCTTCTCAAGCAACGGTGCAAAAGAGAGCCTGCGGGAATCCCTCATCACAAGGAAGACTTTAGAGCGCCTGACACAAATCGCCTCCGTGGCCGAGGCGGAAGCAGAAGAAACCCAGGCCAACGAATCCAAGGACGGATAGGTAACAGGACCGAACTGCAGGCTGCAAAGCCCGCACGTTGAAGGAGCATATTACCCCCTATGAAGCCCATAACACCGCTAAACGCCATCATCCCGTCAGTCATCGAGACCAGCCCGCGAGGAGAGCGCGCCTT
>JACZTE010000111.1 GCA_022573935.1 Chloroflexota bacterium | reverse complement strand
GCTTCGCACGACGCGGCAGGCGCCCACCACCGCCGCGCCGCCGCCCGGCGTCTATGCCGAAGCGATCCTGCGGGCGGGCAAGGACGCCGATGCCGTGCTCTGTCTCACCGTCTCTCGCCAGTTCAGCGCCATGTACGAAGCTGCCGTCCAGGGCGCCGCGCTCGTCGCCGAACAGGAGCCGAGCCTCGACGTGCGCGTGCTCGATTCCGGCGCCGCCGCCATGGCCCAGGGCTTCGTCGTGCTGGAGGCGGCGCGCGCGGCCGCAGAAGGCGCCGCTATCGACCAGCTAATCGCGCGGGCGGAGACGCTGATGCCGCGGGTGCAGCTCCTCGTCGCCCTCGACACGCTAGCTTACCTAGCTCACAGCGGGCGGGTACCGCGTCTCATCATCTGGGCCGCCTCGCCGCTGCGGATCAAGCCCATCGTCCAGTTTCAGAAGGGCAAGTACCGCCCCATCGCCATCGTGCGCACCATGCGAGGAGGGGTAGAGCGACTGCTCCAGGCGCTAACGCGGCGGACGGAGGGAGGCGTCCTGCACGTCTGCGTGCACCACACGAACGTTCCCCAGGAAGCGGAGGCGCTGGCGGAGCGAGTTCGCGACACGCTCCAGCCGAAGGAGCTGCTGATCTCGGAGTTCAACCAAGTGATGGGCGTGCACACCGGCCCTGGCCTGCTCGGTTTCGCCTTCTACACGGAGCCCTAACCGCTCTCCGCGCCCTGGATGGACACTGTCGCTCTGTCCTATACTGACAGCGCATGATCGCTATCCAACCCACGGTGCGCCGCGACGACGTGGCGCGAATCCTGGCTGAAGTCAACGCCGCCGGCCCACAGCGCCAACGGCCGGCGCTCGTCGTGCTGGTTGGACTGCCCGCGAGCGGCAAGAGTCGCGTCGCCGGCGAACTCCGAGAGCGCACCGGCGCAGCCGTCCTCGAGAGCGACGCGCTTCGCCGCCTCCTCTTTCCGCAGCGCACGTACTCGGCCGGGGAGAGCCAGCAGCTCTTCGCCGCCATCCACGCCGCCATCGACGAGCTGCTGTCGGAGGGCGCGACGGTGGTGCTGGACGCGACCAACCTCGCAGAAACAGAGCGGGCGCCGCTGCGCGACATGGCCGCGCGGTGGGATGCCAGGCTCGTCTTCGTGCGAGTCACCGCGCCCGACTCGCTGATCCGCCGCCGCCTGGAGAGCCGCAGCGTCGACGACATCGACGGCTCGGAGGCGGACGTGCGAGTGTACGAGCGCATGCGCTCGCGGGTGGAGGAGCTACGACAGCCGCACCATATCGTCGATACTTCCCAGGAGATCGAGCCGGTGATGGCGATCATCGCCAGAGAGCTAGGCGTAAAGGAGAGAGCGTTGTGAGCAGAGAAAAGCGAAGATCATCCCTCGGCGCCAGCAGGCGCACGCCGGTAAGTACGAGCGCTGGTGGTGGCCTCAACCTCCCCTGGACGCCGATCGTGGTCGTCCTCGGCCTCGTCGCCGTCGTCGGGCTCGTCGGTTACCTCATCTGGCAGGTATCGCAACCGGCGGGAGAGGGCGCCGGCGTCGCGGCCGAAGCTGACGACGACCCCAACCTGCCGGGAGAGTGGGTGGACCTCCCCTCGATCTACGGCGGCCCCTATCCCGCCACCGCACCACACGTGAGCCGAGAGATTGATTACGCAGCAGACCAGGGCGAACTACCTCCCGTGGGCGGCCCCCATTGGGGCAACGGCACATGCCCACCCGATCCAGAGACGGCACCTGCCTTCTGCGGACCCGTGCCGTTGGGCATCTATAACGAGCCTTGGCCAATGGGGAGCGTCGTCCACAATATGGAGCACGCCGGGGTTATCCTTTGGTACAACACCACCGATCAGGCTCTCATCGACGAGATGGAAGACCTGATCGAGGGCCGTCTCGATCGAGGAGATCTGCTCGTGATGCTGCCACTCCCCGATATGGAAGAAGAGACGATCGCCCTCACCGGCTGGTCCCGCCGCGATAAATTCCCGGTGAGCGAATACACCGAAGATCGGGTTAAGGAGTTCATCGACAAGCACGAGCGGCGCTTCAACCCGGAGGGTTTCTAGCGAGCGGTTAGGACGCCCGCGGCACCGTCCCGGCCAACCGTCGCACGGCGGGATAGACCCAGCGCTGAAGCGCCAGCGCCGCCAGCAGCCCCAACGGGACCACCGCCAGGCCTGCGATCCCATCCAGGATGTAGTGGTTCGCCGTGAAGATGATCGCGCTGAACTGGCCGATGGGCATGAACACGGCCAGCGCCCGTAGCCACCGGTTTCGCGTCGCCCAGAAGAGCACGCCGCCCACCAACACCGCCCAGCCGACGTGGAGACTGGGCACCGCCGCGTACGGATTCACGAACGGCTGCATCGACTGCGCTTGGTAGCTGAGATTGCTGTGCACATTCAGCGTATCGATGAAGTCGAACCCGTACTCCGCCGGCAGCAGGCGCGGCGGCATCACCGGGTACAGCTGGTAGACGACGAGCGCAATCGCCCCCGACGCCAACACGGCGTCGCGCGCCACGGTGTACTGGTGCCGGTGCGAGAAGTAGAGCCAGAGCCCGACCACGACGATCAGCGGGAAGTCCAGCCAGAAATAGATCGCGTTGAAGAGCTGGACCAGCGCGCCGTAATCGAGGATCGCCTCGTTCAGCCACGGTTCCCAGAAGAAGCCGAGCGTGCGCTCCAGGTCGATAATGTCGACGGCGTTGCCCAGCGCCTCGTCGCGCCGGTCCACCACGCTGCCACGCACCAGGAAGTAAAACAGGAACGCCAGCGCCACCAGGCCGATCTCCAGCGCGTCGCGGAAGATGCGACGCCGGCTGACGGCCTCGATCAGCTTTCGGGACGCAACACCGAGTTTTACCGCCACGACAGCCCTCCGGCGCCAAGACGACCCTCGGCGCTCTTTGCATCTTTCTTCACCGCAGCGTATCATTCTCTTACTTCTCAGGGGCAGTAACCGTAGGGCGGGCCTAGGTCGGGCTTTAGCCCGACGATGACAGGCTGAAGCCTGTCCCTCGGTATGGGATTAGGTCGGGCCTTTAGCCCGACAATCGAGAGGAGCGCTATGGAGATCCGTGTTGAGCAAGGCGATATCGCCCACTACAAAGCCGCCGCCATCGTCGTCAACCTGTTCGACGGCGTCAGGAAGCCCGGCGGCGGCACCGGCGCTGTCGATAGCGCGCTGGACGGCGCTATCTCGCGGGTGATCCGCGACGGCGACTGCCGGGGCAAGGAGAACGAGTTCACCCTGATCCACTCGCTGGGCAAGATCCCGTCGCCGCGAGTGCTGGTGGCGGGGCTGGGCAAGGCGGAGAGCTTCTCGCTGGACAAGGTGCGAACCGTCGCCGCCGGCGCCGCTCGCTACCTGCGGCGGCGTCGCTGCAAGACGATCGCCACGATCACCCACGGCGCGGGTATCGCCGGCCTCGATCCGGAAGCGTGCGCCCAGGCCATCGTCGAGGGCACCCTCCTCGGCCTCTACACCTTCGACCGCCACAAGAAGCCGAAGACGGACGAGACCGAGGTGCGCGAATTGGTGCTGGTCGAGTTCGACCCGTCTCGGATCGATGCGCTGCGCCGAGGCGTCGAGCGGGGCGTGGCGCTGGCCGAGGCGGCCAACTTCGCCCGCGATCTGTCGAACGAGCCCGGCAACTTCCTCACGCCGACCGATCTGGCCGATCGGGCCCGCGCGCTGGCCGAGGAGACCGGGCTGGAGTGCACGGTGCAGGACCAGCCGTGGATGGAAGAACAGGGGATGGGCGCGCTCCTCGGCGTGGCGAAGGGGAGCCATCAGCCGCCCAAGTTCATCGTCCTGCGCTATCGAGGCAGGCAGTCGCTCGCAATCAGGAAGCTTCTACGACAGTTGAAGGAGGCGAGCGCCGAGGGCAAGCAAGCAGAGGCGAAGAAGATCCGGACAGAGCTACGTTTGGAGCACGGCTACTACATCTCCCGCCAACCTGCGAAGCCCACCCACCTGGTGCTGGTGGGCAAGGGGATCACGTTCGACACCGGCGGCATCTCGATCAAGCCGGCGGCGGGCATGGAAGAGATGAAGGGCGATATGTCCGGCGGCGCCGCCGTCATCGCCGCGATGGGCGCGATCGCCCGGCTGAAGCCGGCGATCAACGTCACCGCCATCGTTCCCGCCACGGAGAACATGCCCGGCGGCAGCGCCACCAAGCCCGGCGACGTGCTGCGGACGATGAGCGGCAAGACGATCGAGGTGATCAACACCGACGCCGAAGGACGCCTGATCCTCGCCGACGGCCTCGCCTACGCCCGAAAACTGCGCCCCACCTTCATCGTCGATGTCGCGACGCTCACCGGCGCGATCTCCATCGCCCTGGGCAACGTGGCGATGGGGGCGATGACCAACCACGAGCCGCTGTACGCTCGCGTCCAGCGAGCCGCCGTGGCCGCCGGCGAGAAGGTGTGGCAGCTCCCCATGTTCGACGAGTACAAAGAGCAGATCAAGAGTCAGGTGGCCGACATGAAGAACGTCGGCGGCCGGGGCGCCGGCTCGATCACCGCGGCCTTCTTGCTGAAGGAGTTCGTCGGGGACACGCCCTGGGTGCATATCGACATGGCCGGCGTCGATTTCTACAGCCAGGAGAAGGGCATCACCGTGAAGGGCGCCAGCGGCATCCCCGTGCGCACCTTGGTGCACTTGGCCTTCAACCTGGCGAATGACCCGCTGGAGACCGAGGAGTCGGAGTAGCGACGCCTCGCTCCATGCCCCCTACCCTGCGCCGCCGCAAGCTCCCCTACGACGCCACAACGGCCCGCGACCACCTGCGCCGCGCCGACAGCACCATGCGCGGCATCGTCGAGCGGGTGGGGCCGCTCGCGCT
>JACZTE010000110.1 GCA_022573935.1 Chloroflexota bacterium | reverse complement strand
TCGACTGCTCTGACACTAGGTACTCGCCCCCCGCCGATGTTCCCCGTCAACGTCCGTAAAGCAGACGTTTCTGGCCTTGACCTTACTTGTGCTTCCTCGTCTTTTGCACAGAGTACTCATATTGCTCACTATCTTGCCGTTGTTCTCAGGGTGCGGCGATCGCCGATTCAGGCCGTTCTTCTTGATACTCCCCGGTCCATCGACGATGTAGCCAGACCATCGCACCCAGCACCAGCAGACCGATGGCGTAGCCTCCGAGCACGTCCGTGGGCCAGTGGGCACCGAGTTCGACTCGGGCGTAGCCCATCAGTGCAATCACCATGGCAAGGCTACCCTGTACGATGCGCCTAACAGGCTTGTTCGAGATCGAGATTTCCGCACAGTAGATGAGAAACCCGTAGAACAACGTGGCGCCGAGCACATGGCCGCTCGGAAAGCTGTGGCCGCCCAACTGATACGTCACGTCGACGACCGAGGCGGAAGGCCGAGGCCGGTCGACCAACTGCTTCACTCCTTCTGATAGGCCGCGAGCTAGCGCCGCGGCGGCGAGAAAGATGGAGAGGTGCCGCTGCCCCCATATCCACATGGCCACGATGGCGACGGCCGGGATGACGGTTGAAATCGGTGAGCGCCCGATGACCGTCATGAACTTCGCTATCTGATGCAACGCATCCGGGCTCGCCGACTGCACCCAGCCGATAGCGTCTACTTCCCACGCCGGATCAGCACTGGTAGCGCCGTATACAGAGAGCAGTGCCGTAATCGCCGCCAACGCCAGCCAGTACAGAAGTCTGACGTCCCACGGAGGTTGGTACTTCTTGATCGCCGTGCCGTGGACGCGGGCGGGCAGCACACGGCTGGCCAAGCCACCGGATACATCGGAGTGTTCTTCGTGGTCAGCCAGAGGCTTCGCTTGATCTGACACGTTATCTACCGCCCCTGTCCAAACGTGCGGATGGTCTGTTCATCAGCGCAGGTGCCAGGTTCGTGGCGCGATGAGCTCGTCCGCTTCCGGCGGTCCCCAGCTGCCTGCGGGATAGGGGCGTACCGGCGGCATTGCGTCGAGCACCGGCTGCACGACGGTCCAGGCGCGCTCCACGCCGTCGCCCCGCGCGAAGAGCGTGTGGTCACCGTCCATTGCCTCGTGGAGCAGGCGTTCGTACGCCTCTGCAGGCTTAGCCATGAACGATTCGCCGTAGGAGAACCCCATATGCACCGGCTTCACCCTGATCTCCGGGCCCGGGACCTTGGCCAGGAAGGCGAAGCTGATCTCTTCGTCGGGCTGGATGCTGATGGTGAGATGATTCGCCGGTAGCTGCTCCACCCCGGTGCCCTCGAAGAAGCGGATGGGGATGTCCCGGAAGGCGATGAGCACCTCGGTAGCACGCCTCGGCAGGCGCTTGCCGGTGCGCAGGAAGATGGGCACGCCCGCCCAGCGCCAGTTGTCGATGGCGAGCCGGAGCGCTACGAAGGTCTCTGTCTGGGAGTCAGGATGCACGCCCTCCTCGTCGCGATAGCCGGGCACGTCGTCGCCCCCGACGCGGCTGCTCGAGTACTGCCCGCGAATGACGTTCGCCGGGTCGAGCGGCTGCATGGCGTGGAAGAGCTTGACCTTCTCGTCCCGGATCGCCTCCGGCTTGAACGAGCTCGGTGGCTCCATGGTGAGGAGCGACAGGACCTGGAAGACGTGGTTCTGGATGATGTCGCGCAGGGCGCCCACCTCCTCATAGAAGGCGCCCCGGCCCTCGATGCCGATCGACTCGGCGACGGTAATCTGGATGTGGTCGATGGCGTCGCGGTTCCACACTCGCTCGAAGATCGAGTTGCCGAAGCGGAACACGAGGATGTTCTGCACCGTCTCCTTGCCCAGGTAGTGGTCGATGCGAAAGATCTGAGGCTCTTCGAACACCTCGTGGAGTGTGTTCTCAAGCTCTTTGGCGGACGCCACATCGTGGCCGAAGGGCTTCTCGACAATCAGGCGCGTGCCTTTGGCTAGGCCGTGCTCCCCAAGCCCGCGGACCGTGCTGGGGAAGGTCGACGGCGGCGTGGCCAGGTAGACCAGCCGCTTCGGCTGCTCGCAGCGGCGCAGGACGCCAGCGAAGCCATCCGGCTCGGCACAGACGAAGGTGAGCCGCTGGGCGAAGCTCGCCCAGGCCTTCTCATCGAACCCGCTCCGCGAGAACTCTCGCACGGCGTCCGCGGCTCGCGCGCGAAACTCGTCGTCCTCCAGATTGCTGCGCGCATAGCCGATGATCCTGCCCTGCGCCGGCAGGAGGCCCCGGACGAAGAGATTGTACAGGGCGGGCAGCAGTTTGCGACGCGCCAGGTCTCCCGTCGCGCCTATGATGATCGTGTCCTGGTCTTCCGGCGGCTTAAGGCTCATTGCTTCTTCACCGCGTGCCCGCCGAACTCGTTCCGCAGGGCGGCGATCACCTTCATCGCGAAGGAGTCCTCCTGACGCGAGACGAAGCGGGCGAACAGGCTCGCCGCGATGGTGGGCGCCGCGACGCTCTCGTTGATCGCCTCGAGCACCGTCCAGCGGCCCTCGCCGGAGTCCTCCACGTAGCCGCGGATTTCCGACAGCTTGGGGTCTTTGGCGAAGGCCCTCTCCGCCAGCTCCAGCAGCCACGACCGGACGACGCTGCCGTGATTCCAGAGAGCCGCGAGCTGGTGCAGGTCTAAGTCGAACTGGGAGGCTTCCAGGATCTCGAACCCCTCCGCGTAGGACTGAAGCATGGCATACTCGATGCCGTTGTGGATCATCTTGGTGAAGTGCCCGGCGCCTGCTGGACCCACATGCGCGTAGCCGTCCTCCGGCGCCAGCGTCTTGAGTGCGGGCTCGACGCGTCGGAAGGCGTCGTCGCTACCGCCGACCATGAGGCAGTAGCCCACCTCCAGCCCCCAGATGCCGCCGGACGTGCCGGCGTCCATGTAGAGCAGCCCGCGCTCCTCCAGCTCACCGGCGCGTCTCATGCTGTCGCGAAAGTTGGAGTTGCCGCCGTCGACGATGAGGTCCCCCTTCTGGAGCAGACCGGCCAGCTCCTGGATCGTCTGCTCGGTGGGGTCGCCGGCAGGCACCATGACCCACGCCACCCGGGGGACGGTGAGCCTGTCCACGAGCTCAGAGAGCGAACCGACCTCCGAAACTTCTGGATTGCGGTCGTAGCCGATGACCTCATGGTCGCCGCGGCGGAGCCGCTCGGCCATGTTGGCCCCCATGCGGCCAAGGCCTACCATGCCTACTTGCATCGCTCCTACACCTCCTCTAGGTCTGATAGGCGGACCCGAGCCACCCTGCGGCCGCGGGCCCGCAACGCCTGCAGGTCTCCCGCCGATTGGGCGTCCAGCAGCCTGCGAAACGTGTACGGCTTCTCAGGGATGGGCAGGTCCACCGACGGCTCGTCGACGACCTGGATGAAGACGCCTGTGGCCGGCCCTCCCTTGTGGAGCTGTCCCGTCGAGTGGAGGAAGCGTGGCCCGAAGCCAACGGTGGTGGCCACGCGAAGACGATCGCGCAGCCTCACCCTCGCCACCTGAAGTCGCGCCTCGTTATCCTGCGTACGCGGCAGGTAGGCCTGGATGGCCAGATAGTCGCCGGGACGTACCTTCTCCAGAAGCGCACTGAGATCGTCGTACGGCTCCGGGGGGAGCGCGTCCTCATCCAGCAGCCGGCGCGTAGCGTCCTTCGCCTCCTGCACGTTGGGCTGATCGAAGGGGTGGATGCCCAGGACGTGGCCAGCCACCGCCGTCGCGAACTCCCAGCGGAAGAACTCGGCGCCAAGCTTCTCTGCGCCGTCGAAGGGGATGACCACGGAGGGTTCGAGGGCGGTCTCAACGCCGAGGGAGACGAACAGCCGGTCATCGCCGTAGACGTCGGGAGAGCCCTGCGGCTCGCCGTCCACCGGCACGATGCCAGTGCCCTCCTTGCCCGTCGATTCGGCGATGAGCTGTTCGAGCCAGGCGCCGAACGCGCTTACCTCCTCAGGAAGCAGGAGGGTGAGCTTGTCCCGGCCCGCTCTGGCTGCTTCCCCGATGAGAGCGCCCAGCCAGAGCCCCGGGTTGTCCGCGACGGGCACGCAGTCCGCGCAGGCGCAGGCCATCTCCTCCGCCGAGTCCAGCAGGGCGTCCAGGTCCATCCCGATGAGGGCGGCCGGCACCAGGCCGAAGTAGGAGAGGGCGGAGTAGCGCCCGCCGATATCGGCTGGGTTGAGGAACACGCGCCGGAACCCCTTCGCGCGGGCCAGCGCCTCCAGCGGCGTGCCCGGGTCGGTGATGGCGACGAACTGGCTGCCGTCCCGCACCTTGTCGAAGAAGTAGGCGAAGTGGGAGAGCGTCTCCACGGTTCCGCCCGATTTGCTGGCGACGATGAAGAGCGTGCTGCCAAGGTCACCGCTCTTCTCTACGCCTAGCACCGCCTCCGGGTGCGTCGTGTCCAGCGCAATCAAGGCCTTGCCCCCGAACGTTTTCGAGAACACCTCCGGCGCCAGGCTGGAGCCGCCCATCCCCAGGAGCACGATCCGGTCGTATCCGGCGCAGCTCTCGGCGAAGTCCTGTAGCTGGTCCACCTGCTCGTGCATCTTCTCGGGGAGGCTCAGCCAGCCCAAGCGGTCGGCTATCTCGGTCGGGTCTGGCTTCCAGACGGTGTGGTCCAGGGCCCAGATGCGCCGTGGCACCTCGGCCTTCTCCATCTCCGCCAGCCGCTTCTGTACAGACTCCGCCAGCGAGCCAAGATTGACCCGCGCCGGCGCCAGGCCCGAGACGATCGTTTCGCACTTGGCCTCGATCCCGGCCAGCAGCTTGTCGAAGTCCTTCTGAAACGCCGCCAGCCCATCCTCCAACAGCTTGGCCATGACCGCGTCTAG
>JACZTE010000109.1 GCA_022573935.1 Chloroflexota bacterium | reverse complement strand
TGTGATCTCGTCCCAGTCCACGTCGAATTCCTGCAGGATCTCTTCGGTGTGCTGCCCGAGCTCCGGCGCCCCGCGCTTCAGCTCTAACATGCCGTTGTTGTACTGCACCGGGCTAGCGACGACGCGGCCTCGCTCGTTCGTCGGGTGCTTGACCAGGTAGCCGTTGGCGACGACCTGAGGGTCGTTGCCTGCCTCCTGCGGAGCCTGCACGGCCGCCCAGACGCACTCGTTGGCAGCAAGCCGCTCCGCCCACTCAGCCATCGGCCTCGAGGCGAACTCCTCGCGGATCAGATCGGCCAGCTCCTTGCGATTCTCCGCGCGCGCATCGAAGCTGCTGTAGCGCGGGTCTTCGATCAGGTCTTCGCGGTCGAGAGCGCGGCAGAACCCAGCCCAGTAACGATCGGCCTCCATCATCGTCAGCGTAATGTACCGCTTGTCCTTCGTCACCTGGACGCCGACGAGGGGGTTAGGCGGGAATTTCGTCGACACATCGTGCGCGTCGCGGGGGTCTTTCCCCAGCAAGTGGCTCGCGATGATGTCCGGCCCCAGGTTCCAGAGCGCGGTGCCGAGCAGCGAGACGTCGATGAGGCCGCCTTTGCCTGTGACGCTGCGGCGGAAGAGGGCGGCCGCGATCCCGCCGGCCAGGCTCATGCCGCTCATCACATCGCCGAAGGCGGCTCGCTGCATAACGAGCGGGGTGCCCGGCGCCGTGAGCATGTGGGCGATGCCGCTGCGCGCCCAGTAGGAGACCGCGTCGAACCCCGCGTTCGCCGAGTCAGGGCCGCGCTGCCCTTGCCCGTGACCCCGCGCGTAGATGAGGCGCGGGTTCAGCGCCGACAGCTCTTCATAGGTAACCTTCAGCCGCTCTCGGGCCGGCTCCAGGAAGCTGGTCACGAAGACGTCTGCCTTGGCGATGAACTTCAGGAAGATCTCGCGGCCTTCGGGTTTGTTCAGGTCCAGCCCGATGCTTCGCTTGCCGCGGTTCATCTGCTCGATCATGTAGTTGTAGTCGCCGGTGCTGGCGATGAGGCCGCCGGCCATCAGCCCGCGCATCGGGTCGCCCCGCTGCGGGTGCTCGATCTTGATCACGTCGGCGCCCCAGTCGGCCAGGACGGCGCCTGCCGAGGGGACGAAGCCCCACTCGGCCAGCTCGACTACCTTGATGTCCTCTAGCAGCGGTTCCATGGCGGGTTAACTCCCTTCCTTTGCGGGCGCGCCGGCGATGGCCGGCTCCTTGTCGCGCAAGGGGACGAAGCTCCATGTAGCCAGCTCGACTACCTTGATGTCCTCTAGCAGCGGTTCCATGGCGGGTTAGCTCCCTTCCTTTGCGGGCGCGCCGGCGATGGCCGGCTCCTTGTCGCGCAGCTGGGGCATGACCTTCTCGGCCATCAGCTCCATGCTGCGCAGGACCTTATCGTGGGAGAGGCCACCGACGCGCGTCCATGCGAGGTAATTAGAGAACCCGCACATTTCGGAGACCTGGCCCATCCGTTCGACGACTTCGTCGGGGCTGCCGCAGATCACCGCGCCTGCCTGCACCACGCGATCCCACTCAGCGAGGTGCAAGAGGTCGCGGATCTGGTCGTACATCTCGTACGACGGGATCGGCGCCTGCCCCTTGGGGACAGCGACGTACTTGGCGAAGGTGCGGAAGTACCACATGACGCCCTCTTGGAACTCCTTGAGCGCCTGCTGGGTGGTGTCCGCGACGTAGGTCATGGTGAGCGCCGCCACCTCGTAGTCGCGCGGGTCGCGTCCATGCTTCGTCAGCGCCTCGCGGTACTGCTGGATCTGCTTCGCGCCCGTGTTCACGTCGAAGCCGAAGACGGGAGAGCAGAGCAGGTTGAAGCCAAAGCGGCCGCATAGCTCGAACGTCTCCGGAGAGAGGGATGCCATGTACATCGGCGGGTGCGGTTGCTGGAGCGGCTTGGGACGCACGCTCAGCTCTTCGCACTGGTAAAACTCCCCGTCGTAGTTGAAGGTGTCCTCTGTCCAAGCCTTCTGGATGATCTCGACCGACTCGCGGAACATGTCGCGGGAGCGCGACTGGTCGACGCGGAAGCCCTGGAACTCGTGCGGCTGGTAGCCGCGTCCGACGCCGAGGTCCACCCGGCCATTCGAGAGGTGATCGAGCATCGCGTAGTCCTCAGCGACGCGAACGGGGTGGTTGAGCGGGAGCACGACCACCCCGGTGCCTAATCGGATGCGCTTGGTGCGGGCGGCGATAGAGGCCAGCATCACCGCCGGCGTGGAGCAGTAGCCGTACTCGCGGAAGTGGTGCTCCGCCAGCCAGACGGAATCGAAGTCGAACTCTTCAGCTTTGACCACGATGTCCATCTGCTCGTCGATGATCTCTTTCTCAGTGCGATCTGCCGGGTGCTCAAACAGATGCAGTTGGCCGAACTTCATGGTCAGACTCCTCGAACCCTAGCTATACGAGAATGCGCAGACGATGATGATCACCGCCTCGTGCGAGCCGGGATTCTCCCAGCCGTGCGGGATGTCACCTTTCAGATGGAGCGTATCGCCCGGCGAGAGGAGGTACTCCTGGCCACGAAGCTCGAAACGCAGCTTCCCCTTCTTGCAGATGACGATCTCCTCACCTCGATAGATCATCGATTCTATCTCACCGCTCTGGCCGCCGGGCTGAATCGTTAGCTGGAACGCCTCCATGCGCGGGTTCACCAGCGGCTCGGCGATCTGCTCGACGGCGACCGGAGCGTCGTCCGTCGTCAGCCGCCGGCCATGCCCGCGCTCGATCAGGCGCACGTCCGTCTGCTCCTGATGGTTGTCCTCGATGAAGTAGGAGGCTCTGCGGTTCAAGGCGTGGGCGAGCCGTACCACGACGGCGATGGAGGGGACGATCTTGTGGTTCTCGATCTTCTGGATGGTGCTGGGGGCCAGTCCGGCCCGCTCCGCCGCCTGTCGCAGCGTGAGCCCCGACTCCTCTCGCCCGCGGCGAAACCGCTCGGCGATGCGATGCACGGAGACCGCGAACAGCTCGTCCGTGGCAGACCCTGTCCCCGCCCGCTGCTGGGCGCGCTTCGATTCCACAGTGGTAGTTGGCGTACTCGCCATGCGTGCATCCTCGACGGAGCCGTCCCCACTCAGATCGACGCGTTGTGCGCCGAAAGGAAACGGACTTGCCTATCGTAAACATCTGCTGTACGCTTGTCAAGCGGCCCGGCCGCAGCCGGCTCACAAGTTGACAGCCTGCGACGGCAGGGTTATGCTATCGACGCTCAGCAGCACATAACACCGCGAGTGATGCCATGCAACAAGGAGGCGAAGATCATGACCACAACACCCACGCCCACGCTGGCCCCGCTGAAGGCAGTCGTCGGAGACGCAAAGGTCGTCGACGCCGACACGCATTATACGGAGCCCCCTGACCTCTGGACCTCTCGCGCCCCGGCGGCGTACAAGGACAGGGTGCCCTACATGAAGACGGTCGACGGCCATAGCCTTTGGTTCGTCGAAGGCGACACGCCGTGGGGGATGGTCGGCACGACCGTCGTAGGAACAGGCGGAGTGAAGCACCGCGGCAAGCTATCGCTCGCGACGTTCGAGGAGATGGATGAAGCCGCCTATCTGGTCAAGCCGCGCCTGGCTGTGATGGACCGGATGGGAATATACGCCCAGATCGTCTATCCCAACGCGGGCGGCTTCGGCGCCACCAGATTCCTGAACATCGAAGACAAAGAGATGCGCATCGCCTGTGCTCAGATCTACAACGACGCCGTCGCCGAGTGGCAGCATGACTCCGGCGGCCGGCTGTTTCCGCAAGGATTCCTCCCCTTCTGGGACCTGGACGCCACGCTCAAGGAGGCCAGGCGGATCAAGGAGGAGCTGCACCTCACAGGCGTAACGCTCACCGACAGGCCGGAGGTATTCGGCCAGCCGGACTACGGCCAGTCCTACTGGGACCCGCTTTGGGAGATAATTAGCGAACTTGAGTTGCCCATCGACTTCCACATCGGTGCGGGCGTCAAGACGTTCGTATTGGACGACTACGGCTGGGGCTCGTTCGGCCCTCAGCGAAAGCTCGCGTCGGTGGCGACGCTCATGTACATGTCCAATGCGCAGATGATCACCTGCTTCATGATGAGCGGCCTGTTCGACCGCTACCCGAAGCTGAAGTTGGTCTCCGTGGAGAGCGGCTGTGGCTGGATTCCGTTCGTCATGGAGGCGGCGGAATACCAGTGGGACGAGATGGCCCCGGACGAGTGCAAGGATCTCCAGAAGCGCCCCACGGAGTACTTCAAGGATCACATCTACGCCACGTTCTGGTTCGAGGACATCGGGGTCAAGCACTTCATCGAGGCGATCGGGGCGGATAACCTCCTCTTTGAGACAGACTTCCCCCACCCAACCTGCCTCTACCCAGAATCGCAAGACCATCTCGCTAAGGTGCTGGCGAGGCTGGACCCCAGCGTGCGACGGCGGGTGATCCAGGACAACGCAGTCGAGCTGTACAAGCTTCCGATCGAGGGGTAGCATCGGTACAGGTACGCTAACGCAAGACCGGGGCCGCCCCGAGCAACGAGGGCGGCCCCGCCGTCTCACCCCGCCGGTCAGCTCGCTCTGCTGAGGTTGTACCTGGGCGGATAGGAGAACATGGAGCCGAAGTCAGGACAGCCACCCGGCATCCCCAAGCCAGCGCCATCGCCGACGGAGCAATCGCAGTTCTTCTGGGATGCGGCCCGCGAGCACAAGCTGATGATCCAGCGGTGCGACGACTGCCAGCGTTACATCCACTGGCCGCAGCTCCTCTGCCCGTCTTGCCAGTCCGAACGGCTAAGCCCGGTCGAAGTGAGCGGCAAGGGGAGCGTCTACTCGTTCTGCATTGTGAACCACGTCTTCCATCCGGCATTTGCGGTGCCC
>JACZTE010000108.1 GCA_022573935.1 Chloroflexota bacterium | reverse complement strand
GGCGGGAAGCCTCGGCTCAGGCGTGGGGAGAAACGGCCTCGATGTCGAAGCCGGCGAAGGCTGCCTCCGCGTCACCGCTTCGGCGTACGGCGGCGACACGCGGGCCGTCTACGAGATGGCGGGCAGTGAGCCGCACATCGTCACGGTAATGCCCAACGCAACGCAGGCCGAACCGGCTAGCGAACAGCGCCCTACCCCGGCGTCGCGCGACGTCCGGGTCGACCTGAGCGCGGTCGAAGAGCGAATTCGCGTCGTCGAGCGCCATCAGGACGCGGGCCCGCGTCTCGAGGACGCGTCGGTCATCGTCGCGGGCGGCCGAGGTCTCGGCTCGCCGGAGAACTTTCGGCTGGTGGAGGAGCTGGCCGAGGCGCTGGGCGGGATGGCCGGCGCATCGCGGCCGATCGTGGACGACGGTTGGGCCGATCCAGCGCGCCAGGTAGGGCTGACGGGAACGATCGCGCAGCCCGCGCTCTACATCGCCGCCGGCATCTCGGGCGCCAGCCAGCACATGGTCGGCTGTTCGGCCGCCAAGACGATCGTGGCGATCAATCGCGATCCGGACGCCGCGATCTTCCGCCACGCTCGCTACGGCATCGTCGGCGACTGCCTCGAAATCCTTCCCGAGCTGACTCGAGCGGTCAAGGAGGGGTGACCCATGCCGCGAGCAAGAGCGCGCTTCGTTGACAGGACTCGAAAGAGCGCGCTATGCTCCTTGCGGCGTCGGCGCGGCACTCGCGCTTGGCGAAGGAGCGTTCGATGACGACAGCGAAGCAAATCCCCGTAGTCGAGGGTCTGTTCGAGGAGACCGCCGATGGCCCTCGCCTGCTCGGCTCGATATGCGCAACGTGCGACATGCCGTACTTTCCCAAGTCCCACGTCTGTCACAACCCGGACTGCGACGAATCGAAGATGGAGGACGCTACCTTCGGGCCGCAGGGTACGCTTTGGAGCTACACGGTTCAGTACTACCCACCGCCGCCTCCGGCCAAGTACGACGAGCCGTACACCCCGTATGCCCTTGGCCTGGTCGATCTGCCGGAGGGGTTGCGGGTGCTGGCGAGGATTAGCACGGACGATCCGGAGGGCCTTCAGATCGGCGCGGACGTGACGCTCGTCCTGGAGAGGCTTCACGGCGACATGGAAGGGAACGAAGTGATCACATGGATGTTCAGGCCGAGATAATGCGCGACAGGGCGAGGACGGAGGACGGAAGATGAGAGATGTCGCGGTGATCGGCGTGGGCATGCACCCCTGGGGGAAGTTCGCGGACAAGCCGCTGACCGATATATCGCGTGAGGCCGTCGACGGGGCGCTGGCGGACGCCGGGATGGCGTGGCGCGAGATCGAGGCCGTCTCCGCCGCCAGCTCGCGCTTCTCAGGCGGGAAGGGCTGGGGGCTGAACGGCAACGACATCGTCGAGGATATGGGGCCAACCGGCATCCCGGTCTACAACCTCTCGGCCGGCTGCGCGGCGGGCGGCAACGCCCTGAACATCGGCTACAGCCTGATAGCGGGCGGTCTCTACGATCGCGTGCTCGTCGTCGGCGGCGAAAAGATGCCGAAGGGGTTCATCCAGACCTCGGGCGTTGAGGAGGAGACCGACCTGGAGTACGTTCGCCAGCTCGCCGTCGGCATGCCGGGCCCGGCCTTCTGGGGCCTCCTCTGCACCCGCCGCATGAAGGAGCACGGGACCACGGAGGAGCAGCTGGCGAAGATCGCCGTCAAGGCCCACAAGAACGCCGTCCACAACGAGAACGCCCGCTTCCGGCAGGAGTTCACGCTTGAGGACGTGCTCAACTCGCGCCTCGTGAGCTACCCGCTCAGGCTCTACGAGATCTGCCCCGTGAGCGATGGCGCGGCGGCCGTGGTGCTCTGCTCGGCGGAGGAGGCGAGGAAGCGTACGACGAAGCCGGTCTGGGTCGCCTCCAGCACGGTGGCGACATGCCGCCTGGACGACGGCATCCCTCGCGGCCTGGCCACGGTGGTGCCGCAGGGCGCGACACACCACAGCGAGGCGGCGATCGGCGTGAAGAAGGCCTTCGACCAATCCGGCGTTGGCCCGGGCGACGTGGACCTGGTGGAGCTGCAGGACAACACGGTCTACTACGAGCTCGCCTTTCCCGAGGAGTGGGGGCTCTGCGAGCCGGGCGAGGCGGAGTCGCTGGTCGAGCGCGGCGAGACGCTGCCGACGGGCAAGCTGCCGATCAACCCCAGCGGCGGCTTCCTCTGCTTCGGCGAGGCGACGACGGCGATGGGTGTGTTCCAGGTATGCGAACTGGCCTGGCAGCTCCGCGGTCAATCGGGCGCGCGACAGGTTCCCGATGCGAAGGTCGGCCTGGGCCAGACGCTGGGCCTGGGCGGCAACGGCACGGCGGTCATCCTGAAGCGCTAGGCGCTTCGGGCTACTGTCCCTTGAACACCGGCTTGCGCTTCTCGATGAACGACGACGTGCCTTCCTTGGCGTCGTCGGTGGAGGCGCTGATCACCGAGGCGATCGCCTCGTAGTCGAGCATCTCGTCCAGCGTCGACGTGAGCGACTTGTGCACGAACCGGCGGGCGAGGTCGACCGCGACGCTCGGCCCCTGCGCCAGCTCCTTCGCGTAGGTCAGGGCCGCCGTCAGCGCCTCGCCCTCCTCGACCAGCTCGTCGATCAGCCCGACGCTCTTCGCCTCCTCGGCGTTGAGCATGACGCCGGTCTCGAGCATGTGGAGCGCCTGCGACACGCCGACGATCCGGGGCAGGAAGTAGGTGACGCCGCAGTCCGGCGCGAAGCCGAGCCGGACGAAGATCGCCGACATCCGCGTGGTCGAATCGGCGATGCGGCGGTCGCAGGCCAGCGCGTAGGCGAGCCCGGCGCCGACGGCGGGGCCGTGGATCGCGGCGATCACCGGCTTCTCCACGGCGATGATCATGCGGGTGAACTCGGCGAAGGGTCCGGCCGGGGTCTTGCGCTGGTACCTGGGGATCGCGCGGTCGGAGAGCCCCGGGATCGGGCGGTCGCCGGCGCCGCTCAGGAACTCGGCGTCGCCGCCGGCGCAGAAGGCGCGGCCGGCGCCCGTCAGCACGATGGTGCGCACTTCGTCGCGGAAGCGCAGGTCGCTGAAGAGATCGACGAGGTCGGTCGCCATATCCCAGGTCACGGCGTTCAGCCGCTCCGGCCGGTTGAGCGTGACGACGCCGACGCCGTCCTCGACCCGAAACTGCATATGTTCTTCAGATGCCATGTCGACTCCTCCTCATCGCGTGAGACTATGGCGCGGGCCAGCCGCGCAGAAGTTGCTGGGTGCTACCAAGGCGTGATTATCGCACACGCCTAACGGGCTGTCCATTGAGCCTTATTCATAATGCTCAGTCTCAAGCCGAGCTTGTGCCTTAGCTATACGCTGCCATGCTAACTGAAGGCGAGCCAGGGCAACGTCTCGCTTCTGCCTAGCTGCGACGTACTTTGCATAGTCCCGACGCAATTCTCGCTGAACGTGGCGCTTTGCTAGGCTCTCTGGTTGACATTACGGCGTGTATGTCATACAGTCGGTCATGTAAGTACTTCCTTTCTTGGAGGGTTGACCATGGAGAAGGACAAAACCAAAGCCAGCATCTGGAAGGAATTGGATGGCGCGATAACCGAGTACACGGTCGCGAAGGACGCGTTCGACGAGGTCAGGGTTAAATTCGAGGTCGCGAAACGGCGGCTAGAAATAACGAAGGAACTGGCGTCCGAGTCCATGTCGAGTTGGGAATGGGAGCAATGGCTGCGTGACCACAAATCGGTGAGTCTTGCCGGTCTTGCGGTGGGTGACGCAATCTTGACGCTGCTAGAGTGGAATACCAAGGATTCGATAAGCAAGGAACTTGAAAATGGCGTGCCCGACGAGGGCTTTTCGAGGCCCGTACTCATGCTGGAGCAAATCAGGCAAGGTCTCGTCCGAGGCGGCTTCGAGTTCAGAAGTCTGACCCCCGCTGCGCGAAATCAATGCAGCACTGATCAACAAGGCAGGAATCACAGGGTGGGGAGAAGACTTGTACTGCTTGTCAGAGGAGGAGTTTAAGCGCGTCACCGAGGCAGAAACGAAAGGATTAGAAATGCAGTGACACTGGGCCGAGCGGTCTAGCCCGTCAAGACAAAACGCTCGACCCCAACGGTGGCCCGTCGTCTAACAACAGGATGATAGGTGCAATGAGACAGCAGCAACAGCAACCTATGGTAATCGAGCACGAGACGCCAGCATCGCCGGTGACAGTCGAAAGCGTGCCGAGAACGATCCGTATGTACAGTGTCAGCGACCAAGAATTGGACGCCTTCGCCTCGGCATATACATCCCTCAATGGAGTCTTCTTCGGGTTCCTATCTGGTGCCGCCGTCGTGTTCTTAGTAGTCGTGCTCACCACTGATCTTTCAGATCGATTGTTCGCCACATTCATCGGGCTACTGGCTCTCACGGCTGGCCGCCCGCGGACGCTCACCCAAAGTAGTTGACGCTTCCGGCAAAGCCTAGCTTTAGCGTCCAGGGACGTTGTTTATTCGCCACAGGCGGAAGGCGGGTAAGGCATCGAGATGCTCAAGTCGGTCCCGGGCGCATCACCGCTCGCGGCGCCCGTTCAGGCGCGACTCAGCCAGTTCGGCCAGCGCGACCAGGCCGTCCAGCACCTCCTGCGTCCCGGGCAGATCGGTCGCCCTCAGCATTACGGTCTTGTCGCCTTTCCAGAATCTGACCGAGACCGTGTCACCCTCTTGTCCCTGGAGGGATCCGTCCCCGATGGTGGGTTCGGTGCGCTCCAGATAGTCACCGGCGCCTGGGGCGCCAACAGCAAATATGCTGGCTAACCACAGCGTGATCTGCTGCTGGAAGAGATCCGGTGACTCGAAGTCGGTCACGATCACCAT
>JACZTE010000107.1 GCA_022573935.1 Chloroflexota bacterium | reverse complement strand
GATCCGCGCGTCGTAAGTGCGCGGAGTTCGCCAGTATTGTCATCCAGGGACTGCACCCGCCGTCGTCTCACGGCATTCAACCGCTGCTGTTTCACGGTGTCCTCTGCTAGCTGCCACGCCTCCGCATATTTCCCGACAGCCAACAGCACGCTGGCCAAACTGTTCATCGTTTCCGGAATGTCCGGGTGGGTGTGAGGCAGAATCCTCTTTTGGATCGTCAGTGTCTCGCGGTAGAGCTCTTCAGCCTCGTTCCATTCACCATTGCCTGCAAGCGCATCGGCGAGGTTCGTGGCGAATCGAGTCGTGGTCTCGTTATCTCGTCCGTATTGCCCCTCGGAAAATTCCCGCCATGTTCTTGCAAGCTTCTCGGCCCTTGTGAACTCACCTGCATCTCGAAGGACATCGCCAAGAACGTTGGCGAACCTCAGCGTCCGCTCTCCTCTTTTTCCGTAGAGCCGCTCACCAAGTTCGAGTGCACTCGAGTAACGTTGCGCGGCAAGATCGAAATCAAGGAAATAGAACCAATAGATTCGACCCATCCGGTTGTAGAACTCCACCAACGCCTCGGGATCGTCGCAAAGCTGTTTTTGGCCGCTCCCTTCGGCCTCCAACAACCTGGGCTTGACAGCTCGGCGCTGCTCGTGGCCCAATGATTCAAGAAGAGCGCCGAACACACGATTAAAGTGTTCGCCCGCACGAGACGAGATGCCCGCGTCGTTATAAAGCTCTTGTTTGCCTCGGTTTGCCGACACAGCCCAGGAAACCCCAACAACGGTGCCGATAAGGCCCACAACAATGGCAGATGTCGCAATGAATCTTCGATTTCGTTTCGTGAATCGCCGCATCCTATAAAATATCGTCGCGGGACGGGCGCTAATCGGCACGTCTTGTAGATGTCGCTCGATATCCGCGTCGACTTCGGCGACCGATTGATACCGACGCGCGGGATCCTTTGCCAGCATTTTGGCGATAATCGTTTCGATATCGCCTCGAAAGGAGCGGTCGATCGTTCCCAAGGCGATGCGCCGGGCCGAGCCTACCTAACCGCCGTGGCAGCCGGCCTGCGCGAGGACGGGCTGGAAGTGGAGACCAGCGTCCGCCGGGGCGATCCAGCGACCGTCATCGTCGCGCTGGCCGAAGAATTTGAGGCCAACCTGATCCTGATGACGACGCGAGGCCGCAGCGGCCTGGGCAAGCTCATGCTCGGGAGCGTCGCCGATGCGGTCCTCGCCAACAGCCAGAAGCCGGTGCTCTTGCTCAGTGAAGCCACCAACGGCGTAGCGGTGGACCACGAGGAAAATAGACTCGAGGCTGCCTACCTGGCAACCGTCATCTGGAACAAGGAGGCGCAAGGCCTCTATACAAAGGAGAGGCTGAGCGTGAGCTGGAACGGCTGGTCGTGCTGGGCCTAGACCGAAGCGTGCTCTTCTCCATGTACCAAGCGCTAGAACATCAGGGCGCGACTTGTGCCTGGCTCGACATCGATTTCCAGATGAAGGCGCTCCGTAAATTCCTCCCCGACGACGCCGTTTCGTGCGAAGACGAAGAGCCCGAACGGGTGCGAGTGAAGCCTGTCATTACCGCCTCTATCCGACGATAACCTCTGCTCCACAACACCTCTCCACCGCAACATCACCGACGCGCCGGATACGATGTCAGGATAAATTGGTCAATTCCCCTATTATGCGAAGGCCAACTCCTGATGAAACATACTTAGAGGATCGAATATCGTGTTCAAGCGCAAACCAAAGCAGGAGACGCCCGCTGATCAGCCAAACGCGAATGGGACAAGCCCAGTTGATGCCGCCCTCCGCGACGAGTTGGGACTGTATCATCTCTGGTACCTCGAGCTGCGGCTGACTGAGGAGTTAGCCCGCGCTGCCCGCACAGAGAGCGTCTTCTCGCTCGCGGCGTGGCAGCTACGCGTCCTCCCGGGCGAGACCCCGCATCCCGATCTCCTGGAGCAGGCAGCCAAACTCATCACGGGCAGCCTGCGCAACTACGATATCCCTTCGCGCATCGATGCGGTGCGCTTCGTCGCCATCCTCTTCGACGCCGACCTGGCCGACGCCTCCACAGTGGCCTTCCGGATCAAGGGGGATCTGCAGCTTCGCGCAGCATCAGCGGGCAAGTGGCAGGCCGGCGTCGCCACGTTCCAGCGCGACGGCTTGGACGCCGACGCCTTGATCAGCGCCACCCTCCGGCGGCTGGAGGAAGATGCGCGGGCGGCGTAATCTCCCTATTTTACTTCGTCCCTAAGCTGCGAAGGCGCGATCCTGCGTAAACCTTCTTGTCCCCTTACTTGCCCCACTCGTATTATGAATTGTGCAACGCATCACGATTATTTCCAGGGAACGTATGGTAATCGATCTCCTTCGTCGCGCCGAGAGCGCCCAGGCAGCGCATATGCGGGGCAGGCCCGGACGGGTCAGCCTGAAAGCTGACCTGCAGGGGACGCTAGCATGACGGCGCCGACGATCTCCGTCCGCTTCGACGACCCCGTGAACGCCACCATCCTCGCGATCTCCGAGGACAAGATCGCGGGCTTCCAGCGAGACCCGTTCGGCGAGATCAGCCGCCTCTCAGGCGTCGAACTGCCCGTGCTTGTGGAGCGTGTGCAGGCGATGCTGCGGTCGGGCACGATCCGGCGCGTGCGACAGACGCTGCTCTCCACCAACCTCGCGCCGGGCGCGCTCATCGCCTGGCGGATACCTTCGGACAAGCTCAACGCCGCCTTCGACTACCTTTTCCAGCAGGACCCGTTCTCCGGCCACGTCGTGATCCGCACGACGGACGCCGCCTCGCCGGCTGCGGTCTACAAGCTCTGGACTACGCTCAAAGTCCCGCAAGGGTACTCCATTGAGAAGCACTGCGAGTACCTGGCGGCGCGTACCGGCGCGGAGGGCTATCTCCGCATGCCGGCCAAGTGCCTGTTCGCCCTGGGGGTGGGCCACACCCGCCGGCGCGGCATGTCGCCGGGTAGCAAATCGGATGCGCCCGCCGAGGTGACCAAGGTCGAAATCGTCCAACTGGACGACGCCGAGTGGCGCGTGCTAACGGCGCTGAAGCGGGAGTTCGCGCCCGAGGAGATCGTGCCGGACCTCTGGCAGACTCGCGCCGACGAAGCAGGCGTCTCGCTGGAGGCGTTCTACGACATCGCGGAGGCGCTCGACCGTCGCAAGATTATCGGACGCTTCTCCACATTCCTAGAGCACGTCAAGCCGGGCGTCGATGGCCAGCGCGTCACGCGCTACAACGCGCTCTTCCACTGGGCGGTGCCGCCCGGTCGCGAGATCGAGGCGGGCCGGGAGGTGGGCCGCCACCACATCCTCACGCACGCCTACTGGCGCGAGGCGGGAGCGGAGTTCCAGAACGTGAACATCATGGGCGTGGCGCATGGCACCGATAAGGCGCTGCTGCTGGAGCACAAGGCCGCGATCGACGAGCACCTAGCGTCCGTCGGCATCCCGGTAGGCTACACGAACGTGTTCTGGGGCGGTCGCAGCGAGATCAAGCCTTCCGAGGTCTCCCCCATCGCCTACCGCGAGTGGTGCGCGTCCGTCGACCTCGATCCCGAGTCGATGCGCGGCTAATCCGCGTCTGCGCGCGAAGTCGCCGAGGCGTGGCGCTCCGCGTCAAACGGTTCAAAGAAGCCTCCCCCGATCACGAAGATGCCGCGCTGCGGTATCCGGAAGTCGCCCAGCTTCTCCTGCTCGGCTAGAGGTCCGATCTCACCAAGATCACGCCCATCGAACTCCGCTCGGCTCGACGGGATGAACCAGATGAGCTTAGGGTTAGCGATAAATGTCTGGCCGTTGGGCGCCGTGCCGACGAGCCCGAGCTTCCCCGCACCGAGCAGCGCGCTCGCCACAGCCCCCATCGACCGCATGACCACGCGGTTGCGCCAGAATGCAGCGGGCATCAAGGCGCTCATCGCATTCATCAGGCGCGTCTTCGGACTGGCCGCCAGCGAGACCTCCCAGCTCAGTTTGCGAGTGCCTTGCAGCTCCACGGAAAAGCTGCGCGGGCCCGTCCAGCGGATCTCTATCTCGGCCTGCTCCACTTCGGCAACGGCGCTGCCGAAATAGCGCGGGCAGGCCTGCTCCGGCGCCACATCCTGGTAGAACGTCCACCGTCCGTCTGGGTCTCGATGCCAGACCGACCGGTACCCGGGCCCAATGGAGGACGCTGGAAATCGACGCAGCGCTAGGACGTGGCCGGACGCGAACGGCAGGCCCATCACGGCGTAGCCGGCGAAGCGTTCGTCCTCGCTGTCGGGCAGCTCCGCCCCACGCTCGATCTGCTCTGCCAGCTCTCTCGGCTCCATCAGCCCTCCTCCCGCCAGCGCACTTCGCTGGGCGGCACTATTCTACACCTTCGTCGCGCCCCTCGCATGACACGACGCGGCACTTGACGCGCATGCTATGATCGATAAGGAGGAGGACAAGACCGATGAACTATTCTGAGCGGGAGACGATCGAAGCGGGACTGCGCTTCAAGACCAGCAGCGGCCCCGTCGTCGAGACCACGGGCGTCTCGAAGCACATCGAGCCCGTGGCGCTCTACGTACACGAAGTAGTCATCCTCGAAGACCCCGGCAAGGGGAACACCTTTCTCCATAACCTCGACTCCGCCGAACCACTCTCCCCGGCCAACGCATGATCCGCGCCTTGGGCCCATCTTGAGTGCTGGCGAACACACTCCCGCCCCAATGCATCGGGGCGGCTTCGTACTTCTTGCCCCTGGGAACTGAATTTCGCTAAACTGTATAAACATAATCCACCGGAGGAAGCGTCGCGTTGCCCATCTACGAATATCGTTGTCCAGAATGCGAACACGAGTACGAGAAGCGAGAAGGCTTCGACGCGCCCGCGCAGCAGCCGTGTCCTAGCTGCGGCGCCACCGCTCTCCGCGTCCTCCAAGCGCCA
>JACZTE010000106.1 GCA_022573935.1 Chloroflexota bacterium | reverse complement strand
CGCAGCGGGTAGTTGCCACCGGCAGGGGGCGGCTCCTTGTGCATCGGCAACTCTTCGCCTGCCTCCAGGAACCACGGGTGGTCGATGTAGAACTGCTGGCGGCCGGTGAGCGTGGGCCACGGCTCCTTCTCCTCGACGAACCAGGCGAAGGGGTAGACGGTCTCATCTTCGCGCACATCGCTGGTGATGGCAGTGATAGGGCCGTAGCCGCCGGCGCTTTTGACCCGTACCGCGCCGGCGCGCGCCGCCTCCTCCCACGAGACGTCCCCGACCGGCTCCGAGAGCTCGAATGAGACGGCCAACGCCTTCTCCGCATCGCCCTCGCCGAACTCGCCGTCATAGCTCCAGAGGCGAGCGATCTCGCGCAGGTCATGCTCGTTTCCGAAGGCGTCGGTATACACGCCTTCCTCCCGCTCCTGCGCGCGCCGCTCAATCGTGGCTGCCAGGTTGGCCATAATGTCGAACTCGTTCTTCGACTCGTAGAGCGGCTCCACCGCTTTCTCGCCCACGCAGATGTACGGCACATAGCTCTGGCAGAATTTCACGCCGGACTTCTCGTGCCAGCCGGCTGCCGGCAGGATGATGTCCGAGAACATAGCCGAGCTGGACATACGGAACTCCCAGGTGACGATCAGCTCCAGCTTCGCCCAGAGATTCTCGCGGATGACGTCCGGCGCGGGCCAGCGGCGGAGCGGGTTCATGCCGGTGTACAGGAAGACTCGGGGCGTTTTGCCTTCCTTCGGATAGAGCGGCATCCAGTTCTTGTCCAACGCCTCGCGCATGTACTCGCTTATGGGGCGGGGGAGGTCGGGATCGTGGTAGGCCGGCGTATCGACGAGCTTGGCATACCCCTCGTCATGCGCGTAGAGCCAGACCATTACTGGCGTCATAGAGCTATTGGCGCGCATCAGCGCCTTCATCATCTTCTCAAGGTCCCGGACCTTGGCCCGCTCGCCGCCCCCAGCCAGGGAGCCGATGGAGCGGTCGTAGCTGAGCGACATGTTCCACCACGCGCCGATACGCATGCCGGCGCCTCGCTTGCCGGTGTTGCCTGTCAGCGCCAGTAGCAGGATGATCGAGCGCTGGACGAGGTCCATGTGGTAGTGCTTGCAGGAGCCCCAGGAGCAGAAGACCATGACCGCCCGGCTCTCGGCCACCTGATGCGCCAGGCGACGGATCACGCTGGCGCTGACGCCGGTGATCTGCGCCGCCAGCTCTGGCGTGTAGTCGCGTAGCCGCTCCCGCAGGAGCGCAAACACAGGGCGCACAGATACCTGTTGACCATCGGCCAGCTTCACGATGAACTTACCCTCGAGCGCCGGGTCGAGATCGCCGAGGGCGATCAACGCTTCCTCCTGTCCGGCCGTTCCCGGCGCCTCTCGCGGCTCGTTCGACGCCCGATCCCAGACGTAGAAGACCTCCTCTTTGCCGCCTTCGACCAGATCGCACTGGCGCAGGAAGCGGCGGGTGTCCTCGCGCAGCAGAAATGGCAGGTCCGTCTGCTCCTGCACGTACTGCTCCTTGAGCAGCCGTTCCTCTACGATGACCTGGCACATGGCGAGGGCGAGTGCGGCGTCAGTACCGACACGTGGGTTGATCCAGAGATCGGAGTGGATGGCGGTCGCGTTGTAGTCCGGTGCGATGGTGACGACGTTGGTGCCGTGGTAGCGCGCCTCCCACATGAAGTGGACGTCCGGCACGCGAGTATAGACGGGGTTGCCCATCCAAACGAGGATCGTCTCGGCGTTGAACCAGTCATCGGAGGTGCCGTCAGCGTTGAAAAGGCCCCAGGTTTGGATCGCGCCCATGGGCAGGTCGCCCACGCCCGCCCACTCGTCCAGCGTGGTGGTGCCTATGAGCCGGGTGAGATGCTGTTCGGCCGGAGTGCCCGGGCCAAAGTCAATGTTCGTCGTGCCGAAGTCGTAGACAACGCTCTCCGGCCCATCTTCCAGACAGACATCGATGATCTTGTCGGCGATCTCGGTCAGCGCCTCGTCCCAGGAAATGCGCTCCCACTTGCCGGAGCCCCGTTCGCCCACGCGGCGCAGCGGATACTTGATGCGAGAGGGGTCGTACATCAGATCGCTGTAGCAGATCCCCTTCTGGCAGCCGCGCGGGTTGAAGTCCGGGACCGAGGCGTTGGTCTGCTCGAAGATCGGGTTCTGCTCCTCCCGCCAGACGATGCCGTCTTTGACGAACAGGTTGAGCGAGCAGGCGGAGATGCAGTCCGCTCGGTTGCAGGTTCCTTTCACCACCCGGTCCCAGGTCCACTTCTCGCGGTAGAGGTCCTGCCATGAACCGTATGAAGCGCGTTCTCCCGCTTCCTTCGCGCCTAGGGCGTGGAGCTGTAGGCCTGCGTACGTCATGCGCTGCCCCCGATCGACTCCCCGGCCTGAGCCGTCGCTAAGGCCGGATACGGTGGCATGCCCTTCGGCCACTCTGTCTCGACCTGCTGCTGGTAGATCTCCGAGATGATCTTTACCAGCTCCGCGTTCTGGATCATCACCCGCATGTCCCCGATGATCTTGATGGCGCCTTTCAGGCCAGCCTCCACGGGGTCGGCTTGGTTGGCGACGATCCGCTCGAAGAGGACAGCAGATAGCTCGAGAATGAACTGGAAGTCCTTGCGTGGAGGCGGCTCCGTCAACTCCGCGTAGCTTTCGCACTTGCCGTCGTTGAGGACGATGGCGAAGCGCTTCACCTCGTCTTCCGAGAGGTACGGCGACGCACCATCACCTCGGATCTCGGCCAAGATGTGCCAGACACCTCGTGGCGCGTTCTTCGTCACGGCGTCGCTGCTGTTGAGTATCTCTTTCATGCTGTCGTACCACGGTCTTGTGTAGATGGCGGGCATGGCGCGCTCCTTAGTAGTCCCGACACTCTTGCTGCCAGACCTTGGGCAGCTCGAGATCCTTGCAGATCACCTTGAACGCGCCGTAACCGGGTGCGGCGCTGATCCCGCCCCCGCCAGCCGAGGCGCCGCAGAGGTAGAGGCCGGGGATCTCGGTCCGATACTGGTAGTCGCCGACGGCGCCGCCCATGCCGCTGCCGGAGCGGCCGTGGGAGAAGTCTCCCTCAGGCATGCCGATCTTCTTCTCGATGTCGAACGCGGTGTAGAGCCGGTCGGCGATCACATTCTCGCGGGTCATATTGGGCGCGTATTCGCTCCATAGCTGTAGGAAGCGATCGTTGTATGTGGCGCGCACCTCGTCCCACTCCTCGGGCGACAGGCAGGAAGCGCGCGGGAAGAAGAACCACCCGTTCATCGCGTGCTTACCGGGCGGCGCCTGCGTCGGGTCCCAGAGAGAGTTCACCCAGGTACCGGCGCCCGGCCGATCCGGTATCGCGCCGCCATACGCCTGGAGAATGTAGTTGGATATCTGCTCTTCATCCTCGAAGCCCACCAGCGTGTAGAAGCAGCGGTCGATATCCGGGTTCCACTTCGCCGACTTGTACTTCGGCGCCTCGTGGAGCGCGAACGAAGGCACGCCCAGCACATGCTCCGGTCCGAAGCGCCAGTGGGCCAGCCGCTCCCGCCGGAAGAGCGTCAGGTTCTCCTCGCCGATGAAGTCGACGAACGTCTGCCGAGGGTCCACGTTGGAGGCGACCAATCGCTTCGCCTCGATCTCCGTTCCGTCCTTGAGCTGGATGCCGGACGCCCGCCCGTTCTTCATCACGATCTTCACGACCGGCTTGGTAAAGCGAATGCACACGCCTTGCTTCATGCAGGCGTTCGCCATGGCGTGAGCCAGGGTGTGCGTGCCGCCCACCGACATCTTGTGGATGGCGCTCAGCCAGAGCACGGAGATTAGGAATCCGTAGCCGTTTCCGGCGTGCACGTTAGCACCCCATTCGATGCATTGCCGGTAGAGGAGGGTACGCATCTCCGTCGATTCGAAGAGGCGGTCGATAAGCACCTTGGGCGCCTTGCCGATGTCGTTCGGCTTCAGGCCCAGGTCTGTCCAAAGGGCCATCCCAGCGCTCATGATGGCCGCTGCCGCCTGCGGGTCGTCCTCAGCTTCCGCCGGGCTGTAGAGCGTGGCGGCTATCGTTCGGTCACGCTCCATCACTTTGTGTTTCAGCTCCAGCCAGACATCAGCGTCGTTCTTGGAGTAGTGGGCGATGCTCTTGTGGGTCTTCTTGTCGAGATCGGCGCCTGGCCGGTAGATGACGATGGGTGGGCGGCCGTCCGCGAAGGTAATGCCGAGCTGCACTTCCGGGTAGATCATGCGCGCGCCCAGCTTTTCAAGCTCGAAGTCGTGATACACGGGCATGTAGTCGATGAACTCCATGTACTGGCCATGAAGATTGTGGTGGAACCCAGGGACGGTCGCCTCTTCCGTGTTGGCGCCGCCGCCGTCCTCGTGTCGGCGTTCGAAGATGCCCACGGAGAGGCCGGCCTTGGCCAAGTACGCCGCCAGGCAGAGCCCGTTGTGTCCCGCGCCGATGATCACCGCGTCGAAGGTCGCGTCAGGCATCGTCACCGCCCGAAGCTCGCGCCCGCCGCCGCCGCGCCAGCACTACTGCACTCGCTAAGACCGCCGCGCCCACCAGGAGACCAACCGGCGGGTGCGGCAGCCCGCTCCACAGATGCACGTGCGGCAGCCGTATCACGCGGTAGGCCTGATAGCCAAACAACGGACGGAGGGGCCGCGGCTGGAACGCCACGGTACCTCTACACACTTCCCAGGCTGGATTCGCCCGTCCGGCCAGCACGTGCATCAGGAACTCGACCTCTCCGTGTATCACAGCATCCGGTTCGCGCAGCCCCTCCTCTACGGCGACGCCGTCCTCGGTAAAGGCAACGGTGATGGCAACATCGCCCTCGCGAGCACGCAGACCGAGGCGGCCGCGCAGCGTCGCGGCCTCGTCTCGTTTCTCCTGCGAATCGCCGAGGAGCTGGACGACGCGGGCGAATACGGCGGCTGGAACTTGACGCGGTAGAATACTCGTATCCGAGGGAAGCTCC
>JACZTE010000105.1 GCA_022573935.1 Chloroflexota bacterium | reverse complement strand
CCGTGGCGGCCGCCTGCAGCAACGAACTCGGCCTCGATCCGGAGAAGACGAACCCCAACGGCGGCGCGATCGCCTTGGGTCACCCCATCGGCGCGTCGGGCGCCATCCTCACCGTCAAGCTGATGCATGAGCTGGAGCGAAGCCAGGGCCGCTTCGGTCTGGTCAGCCTCTGCATCGGCGGCGGCCAGGGCATCGCGACGATCTTCGAGCGCGTGAGTTAGCGATACGTTCTCAGGAATAGCGAACAGGGCAGGCCCGGCGGGCCTGCCCTGTTCTTCACGCGACTGTCACGCGATTACGGCAGCATAACGGTAAACGTATCGCTGCCAAATGGGCTGTTCTCAGTCTCCAAGTGGAAGGTTTCGACCAGCAGCTTCACGCCGGACGGAACGGGCTTGTTGAAGATTATCGACACGCCATTCGAGGTGACATTGACAGAGCCGCCGGCCGGTGGAGCGTCGTTGACAACGTCGTTGTGAATCTCGAGGAGCCCGACCTGCCCTCCCAGCGTGACCCTCACCGCGAAGCTAAAGTCGTCGAAGTAGGCCTCGCTGGGGTCGCCTCCGAACGTCACGAACACCTTGGTCTGGCTGCCCGATGGGCCAATGGTAACGCTACGGATGTCGACCACGGCATCGCTCCCACCACCCACGACGACCTCGTCGCCGGGCGGGTCGGTATACGTCGTCGGTCCGGGCGTGGACGTGGGCGGTGGCGGTACCGGCGTGGACGTGGGCACTGGCTCAGGCGTGGGCTTGGACTGAGGCGCGGACGTAGCCACGCCGGGCACAGGCGTATTCGTGGACTCGGGCACGGGCGTGTTCGTGGGCATAGGCGTGGGCGTGGGCATGGCTTCGGCGCACGTGGCGTCACCAAATAGGCCTATGGACTGCATCCGTAGGCCTTCAGGGTGATCTAGTGGTGCCATATCATATAACATCGTAGCGCCGTAGGTACCTTCTCCCTCTTCGCAAAAGTACGTGAACAGCTCCGAATTACCAAAACCGGGGAGAAAATTATCATACTCAAAACTGACTGGTAGCCCATCCACCACACTCCGGGTATAGAATGGTTGCAGCACTACATCGTGGAGGCTTACCGCCACCTGGCCTTCCTCGAGCAGCCCAAATCCCGAGGGGCCTAATTCATTTTCTACGTGAGCGAGGTTAAAGAAGAAGATTCGAACCGTGAAAAAGTTGTCCGGAGCGATGCGAATGGTGCCGGGGTCCACCCCTAATATGACTGTGCCTCTCTGCGTGGTAATAATGCTGAAGTGGTCAAGCTTTCCCCGCACTACAACTGTCCCGTCAGCGAGCGAAGCCTCTGTCACCAGCTCGTCCAGGAACTCCAGCTCGCCGTCCTCGTCCTGGGTCACTAGCTGGTAGGCGAAGGTGCCGTTCTCCGGCTGATCCTCGGGGAGGTCGTCTTTACCCAGCTCCAGCGTGACCGGCACTGGCTCGTTGAACACCAGGCCGTCCGGCTCCAAGCGATAGGCCGGGCCGGACCCGCTCGCCTCGCGCAGCGCCTCCGGCAGATCATCGACGGAGACGGTCGTGATCGTGATCTCGACCTCCTCGTCCAACGCGCCGGACGGGATATCGAGCGTCAGCTTGCCGTCGTCGCTCGTGACGACGCCGCCCTCGGCGCCGACCACGACCTTGTCGCCATCGCCACCGCCGCCGCAGGAGACGGCGAACCAGGCGAATGCGATGATAGCTACTGCCGGTAAGAGCTTTAGCATGGGTGGTGGCCTCCTCTATTCTCGCGGCCAGCGTATCGCAATGGGCGGCTACGCTCCACCGACGGGGGGCCGGACGACTCCCCGGACAGAGCTGACGGCCTGTCCCTACGAGGCCGGATTAGGAGCGACGCTCTAGCAGCGGCTCCACCCATCGCCAGATCGACTCAGCGACGGCTATCAGCGCTGCTACTGGCGAAAGTCCCAGCCGGTGTTGCGCTCCGGCGTGAACCGGATGTAGACTCGCTTTCCCCAGCCGATGAGCTGTTTTGCATACTCGGTAGCCGTTTCCTGTCCACCCCGATAGCTGGCGAAGAGCTTCGCCATGCCATCTACGTCGTTCTCCGGGCCTTCCACCGTTGCCGAGCCCCAATAATGGACGCCTGTGTATGGAAAATCGGTGGTATCGATCAGCAGCGAGCATTTCGGCTCCCGTTTCAGGTTCTTGACGGCAGCGGTGTCTTCCCAGGTGCTCATCAGGATCGTTCCGTTTTCCGTCCCGAACCATATTGGAGTAATCCGTATGGCTCCTGCTTGTGACGTGGTAGCGAGCTTCGCAACGAGCGGTTTGCTCAGCAACTCCTTGAGCGCATCGTCATTAAGTTGCGGCATCTCGGGCATCTGATAGACCTCCTTGAACTACCCTCTCGATTCGAGATAATGCTACCGTCCAGTAGTTTTTATTACACGGTAGCTTTTACCACACTCACAGTACCAGCGATCACAGCCGTCGTCCATTGGTTCGCACGATCTTTGGGCGGCATGGGTTAAGCCGGGCTGAGGAATCTCGAAGGCGAGGGTCTTCAGACACTCGCGGCGCCGTCGGACAGAGCTGAAGGTCTGTCCCTACGAGATCGGATTAAGAGCGACGCTCCAGCAGCGGCTCCACCCGTCGCCAGATCGACTCAGCGACGGCGTCCGGCGGCTGGCTGGCATCGACCACCAGCCAGCGATCGGGCTCGCGCTCGGCCAGCGTTTGGTAGCCTTTAGGCGGCAACCGAAAAAAAGAGAGGTTACGCAGGACGACTGGGACGCATTCCTAGCTTTGAAGCGATCTCTTCCGCCGCTGGCGATGCCGAATTCTTTCTTCCTTGCCCACCGCCAGTCAAGAGAGGCTCCACTAGTGAAGCTATGGCATTGGCAACTTCTGCGAGGGGCTGTGACCCATCGACTATCTCTATCCGCTCTCCCTCGGCTCTCAGCAATTCTATAGTCTTCAGATAGTGCTCTCTTACCTCGACCAATATTCCTTCTTCTTCATAAAGCTCAAGTCGTTCGGACGAGCGCCATACGTCTGCATTCAGCCGTTTTAGCGACATCTGAGCCGGGACATCTATGAAGATCGTCATATCTGGCCGCGGACATTCTGAGTTGAGTTCCCTGAGCCACTTTAGTTCAACCTCGATACTTTGATACGCATACTCCGATAAGTAGTATCGGTCCGAGATGACGGTTTTTCCACCCTCTAATTGAGGTCGTATCTCGTTTTCTAAATGATCGAGCCGGTCCGCTGCAAAAAGGAGAGCCATCACGGCTGGGCTAAATTGCACTCTATGCTTGAGGGCGGATCGAATAAGGCTGCCCGCAAGAATTTCGGTTGGCTCTCTAGTTACGAATACCGGGATACCATGCTGTTCGCACCAGATCCTCAGCGACTCCGACTGGGTTGTAATACCAGAGCCGTCCAGTCCTTCGAGAACTATGAACCGAGCAGTCACCAAGGGATCTCCCTTCCTTCCTTCGCCACCTTAACATCGCATACAGGCCAACTCAATGACTTTATGGAGATGTTAAAAGATATCGCGGAGACCGTGCTAAAAAGCTCAGACAGATTGCTAAAATGTATCACCTATCCCTCGGGCGGCTGGCCGCCGTCCGGCTGGAAGAGCTGCACCCGGCGGTGGGGCTCGCGGCCCAGGCTGCGTGACGAGACGTTGTAGCGTTGGGCCAGCTCGTGCTGGAGGCGACGGATGTAGGCGTTCTGCGGCGCCAACTCTACCAGCCGGCCGCCGTTCGTCACCTGGAGCGAGGCGTCCTCCGCCTCCTCCAGCGCTTGGGCGATAGGATCGAAGGTGCGGGTGGATTCCTGCATCGAGAGCAGGCATTGCTCCATCTGGGCGACGGTGTTGGCCCGGAGCACATAGATCGGCACGCCTCGCGCTTCGGCCTCGCGCAGCGCCGGCAGCTTCCGGCGATAGTAGTTGCGCAGCGTGATGACGACGTCGGCGTCCGCCAGATGTTCGGCCAGCGTAGCGGCGACGGCCGTCTGGCGCACCGCCTGATCCAGCCGCCGCCGCGAAACACCGAACGCATAGATGCGCCTGGGCGGTGTCTCGGGCTCAGGACCCCGACGCTCAAGCACTCGCTGCTCCTGCGCCAGGTCGCGTGTGGTGAAGATCCGCAGCTTCCCGTCTTCGTCCATCTCCCGCACTTCCGGCGCTTCCTCGAAGCCACGCAGCAGCGCATCGACGGTGCTGGCGACATCCCCGTGGATCGCGACGCGATCCCAGCTCTGGATCTCCACCAGTACGTCGAAGGTGGGAGGCGCCCGCCGCTCAAGCACCGTCTTCTGCGTGCGACGCCGCCGCGCCTCCTCGTCGGAGAGAGTGACCGACTGGATGCCGCCTATCAAGTCCGCGAGGGTGGGGTTGGCCACCAGGTTCTGCAACTCGTTGCCGTGGGCGGTGGCGACGAGCTGTACGCCTCGCTCGGCGATGGTGCGCGCGGCGATCGCCTCGAGCTCTGTACCGATCTCATCGATGACGATCACCTCCGGCATGTGATTCTCCACCGCCTCGATCATCACCGCATGCTGTCGGGAGGGCGTGGGCACCTGCATCCGGCGCGCCTTGCCGATGGCCGGGTGGGGGATATCGCCATCGCCGGCGATCTCGTTCGACGTGTCGACGATGATCACTCGCTTGTTCAGATCGTCGGCGAGCACGCGCGCCACCTCCCGCAGCATAGTCGTCTTGCCAACGCCGGGGCGGCCCAGCAGGAGAATGCTCTTGCCCGTGGTGACCAGGTCCTCGATCACGCGAATGGTGCCGTACACCGCCCGCCCGACGCGACAGGTGAGTCCGACAACGCGTCCTTGGCGGTTGCGGATGCGAGAGATGCGGTGCAGCGTGCGCTCGATGCCGGCCCGGTTGTCGTCGCTAAACTCGCTGATGCGGCTGATGACGTACTGGATATCGTCGTCGGTCACCTCAACCTCGCTCATCACGACTTCGCGTC
>JACZTE010000104.1 GCA_022573935.1 Chloroflexota bacterium | reverse complement strand
CCTGTAGGCTGCCCCCTTTGATATCGCGGCTGCTGCCCGTTCGCTCGTCCGGCCAGGCTGAAGACCTGGCCTACCGTTCACTCATCCGGCCGGGCTGAAGGCCCAGCCTACCGTTCGCTCGTCCGCCGGGCTGAAGGCCCAGCCTACCGTTCACTTACCCAGCCGGGCTGAAGGCCCAGCCTACCGTTCACTTACCCAGCCGGGCTGAAGGCCCAGCCTACCGTTCACTTACCCAGCCGGGCTGAAGGCCTGACCTGCCGTGGCCGGATAGATGTGCCTCACCCGCCGTTCTGCTATCCTGTTCCCCAGAGGCCGTCTTCCATGCCGCATGACCTACGAGACTGAGCAAACCGCCCCTGCCTTCCAGCTCCAGCTCCCCGTCTTCGAGGGGCCGCTGGACTTGCTCCTCTACCTCATCGACAAGCACGAGCTGGACATCACCGCCGTCTCGCTCGTCCAGGTGACCGACCAGTACCTCTCCCACCTACACGCCGGCGAGCAGATCGACGCCACGGCCCTCGCCGAGTTCATCGCTATTGGCGCCCGGCTGCTCTTTCTGAAGTCGCGGGCGCTTCTGCCTCAGCCGTCAACCGACGATGAGCCTGAGGAGGAGCTGGGCGAAGATTTGGTGCGACGGCTGCGGGAGTACCAACGGTTCAAGGAGGCCGCGAGTACGCTACGGGAGATGGAGGAGCGCGGCCTCCGCGCCTACCCGCGGCTGGCGCCCGCCACCGACCTACCCCTTCCCACCGGACTGGACGGCGTCACCACCGATCTGCTGCTCAGCATCGTGCAGGAGGTGCTGACGCGCCAGGTAGAGGAGGAACCGCAGGGCGTCATCGAGCGGCAGGAGGTGACCGTAGAGCAGAAAATTGCGGAGCTCTCGGAGAGCCTTCAGCGACACAAACGGCTCAGCTTTCGATCCTTCATCTCCGCCTGCCGGTCTCGCATCGAGATCGTCGTCGCGTTCCTGGCGGTGCTGGAGCTGATCAAAGGGCTGCGGCTGCGGGCGGAGCAGGACGCGGCGTTCGCCGATATCTCGCTGGTGGCGCTGGAAGTCGCGGCGGGAGACTAGGCGGCGCGGGCGCTCTTGCCGTCGGCGACCATCGTCCGGTTGCGGCCGACGGCCTTCGCCATGTACATCACACGGTCCGCCTGTCGAATGAGCGCGCTGGGCTCCTCCATCGTCTCGCTGTCCCATTCGGCCACGCCAAGGCTCACGGTTACGTGGACCGGTTCGCAATCGTTAGCTATGGGACTCTCGGCTAAGCGCCGACGGAACCGCTCTGCGATGGTGGTGGCCTCCTTCGCCCCGGTGGAGGGCAACACGAAGAGGAACTCGTCGCCGCCACACCGTCCCACCACGTCCACCTCACGGCAGGTCTCCCGGGCAAGCTGAGCGACGTACCGAAGCGCATCGTCGCCGGCCGCGTGGCCCCGCCCGTCGTTCACGCCCTTCAGGTGATCCACGTCAACCATGATCACGCTCAGGGGCTGCCCATAGCGGCGGGCGCGAGCGCACTCGGTCTCGACCGTCTCGTCAAGGAAGCGACGGTTGGGGATGCCGGTGAGCGAGTCGGTGCGGGCAAGGTGGTGCTCGATCCCCATGCTCTGCTCGAGCTGTTCCCGCGATTCCTCCAGCTCCTGGTAGATCTGAATGCCTTTGATCGCGCACGCCACCTGCGCCGTGAGCCCTTCCAGCAGCTCTACCTCCGAAGCGCCAAACCCCAGCGGCCGGTGCGACGCAAAGGAGAGCGTACCCAGCACCTCTTCCTTCGCTAGCAACGGGAAGGTGGCAACGGAGCGGAGGAGGGTACGGACGAAGAAGTCCCGTCCGGACTCTGGTATCCGCTCATCGTTCTGCGCGTCGGGAAAGACCATGGGCCGATGCGTCTTCAACACCTCGTCCCGCACAGGGTCCGGCCGGCTTCCCCCTCGCCTCCATTTGCCCCGCCGTTCTTCCATTCTCGGATGCAGCGAGTTGACGGAGCGCAGCTTGACGACGCCGTCCGAATCCACAATATCGATGGAAACGTAGTCGATGCCGGTGACGGCGGCGATGGTGCTGCCGATGCTGTTGAGCACGGTCTCCAAGTCCTCCGACTCGGACATGACGCGGGTGATATTGGCCAGCGCGTTCATCTGGAAGCGCTGCCGCTCCGCGCGGGACGAATCGATGCGGTGCTCCAAGATCAGCGCAAGGCCGGGAAGCGCCGCCTCGAGAAAGCGTGCTCGCGCGATGCCTAATCCCCGAGGCCAGCACCCGCGCGCCACGAACATCTCCGCTGAGCGGTTGGGCACGGGGATCAAGGCGGCTACGTAGTCGGCCGGCCGTCGCGAGCCGGCGCTTCGGAAGTCCTCTACCCGTCCGTCGCGCAGGTCGAAAGCGCAGGGCCGGCGGCGCGAGGTGAGATCGCGGTCGACGAGCCAGAGAGCGATGTCGCTAAGCTCCGGCCTGGGACGCGTGCCGAAGCTGCGGAAGCCTTCAGTGCCCCCGTAGATGAGAAAGACGTCCTCCGCGGCCAGCCCTTCCTGCAACAACGGCAAGGCACGTTGGATCGCCTCGCCGGACGGCAGACCGGCGCTGGCCAGCGCCGATAGATCGGTAAGCTTACGGATCGATGGCATCTGTCACCCTCAACTGCAGTGCACTATTCTTTGTAGTGCAACTACAAGGGTAGGATCGGTCGTTTTCGGTAAACCCTTAGGGGTCTATTCGGGTTTATGTCAATAGCGCTGGGAACGCGCGTTCAGAAGCGCCGCTGTCAGCAGCGCCAGACCAACACCCAGCATGGCGCCCACAGCATCGAAAGCGATATCGATCAGCGATGGACCGCGGCCGGGCACGAAGGACTGGTGCACTTCATCGCTCACGCCATAGAGCACCGTGAGCGCGAAGGCGATCGGCGCCCAGCCGAACACCAGCCTGCGTCTAACCGCGCCCCCGGTCAGCGCCCACTGGAACAGAAACGCCAGGCCCGTGTAGAGCACCACGTGGGCGACGATAGACTCCGATTCGCTCGCAGTCGCGCCCAGGGGCGCCGTCTGCTGCGAGAGGTAGAAGATCCCGCCCATCCACAACGCTACGGCCAGCCAGCGAGCCGCCCGTGCTGCTGACGCCATAGCGCTCGCCTTGACCACCGTTCGACCCCGTGTTAGCATGCCGGACAGAAACATGGTGTAAGCCTCGTTAGAGAGGGGGGATTCTCCCCTCTCTTATTTTCTAACGGACTGAGACGAAAAACGTGTCCGGCATGAACAAACGGGAGCGAGTCACAGCGGCCCTCCACGGCCAGGAGGTCGATCGGGCGCCCGTCAGCTTCTGGGGCCACGACTACCTGCGCGAGTGGTCTGCCGAAGGGCTGGCCGCGGCCATGCTCGAATCGGTACACACCTTCGACTACGATTACCTAAAAGTGAACCCTCGCGCCACCTACTACACCGAGGCGTGGGGCTGCCGCTACCGGCCATCGAACGACCCGGCGCACGGGCCGGAGGTAGAGCATTGGGTGCTGCACGATGCTTCGGACCTGGAGACGATTCGCCCGGTCGATGCCCAGCGCGGCTCGCTCGGCGAGCAGCTAGAGGCGCTGCGCCTGATCGCAGAAGGGCTGGGCGGCGAAGTACCCTTCGTCCAGACGCTCTTCTCGCCGCTCTCCATCATCGGCCGCCTTGCGAACGGGCGAGAGCCGGTGCGCCGCTGGATGACGGAGGCGCCGGAAGCGCTCCACGCCGCGTTGGCCGCTGTCACCGAGACGCTGGCCTCGTACTCCCGCGCCTGCCTCGACACCGGCGCCGACGGCGTCTTCTTCGCTACGACGGAATGGGCCACCTACGATGTCTGTACAGCGGAGGAGTACGCGGCCTTCGGCCGGCCCTATGACCTGCGCGTGCTCGAAGCTGTACAAGGCGCGCCGATGAACATCCTCCACGTCTGCCTCCCGCACAACATGCTGGAGCTGCTGCTGGACTACCCGGTGGCGGCCGTCAGCTGGGCCGTCCATGCGCCAGGGAACCTCTCGCTGGCGGAGGGGCTGGCGAAGACGAAGCTGACGGTGATGGGCGGCATCGACGAACTTCACACACTGCTCGACGGCTCGCCGGAGGAGGTGCGTGCAGAGGTCGAGGACGCGTTGCGGCAGACCGGCGGGCGGCGTTTCCTGCTAGCGCCGAGCTGCTCCGTTTCGCCCCAGACGCCGGCCGCGAACCTGCACGCCGCCGTGAAGGCGGCAAGAGACGCCTCCACATGACCACCCAGCTCGCCCGCGAGGAGCTGAGCCGGGTCGCACCCGGCCGCCCGAGCGCCGTCACCATCGGCAAGTTCGACGGCGTGCATCGCGGCCACCAATACCTGGTCGAACTGCTGCTGGAGCAAGCGCGTGCGCAGGATCTGGCCAGCGTCGTCATCACCCTCTACCCGCACCCCATCACCGTCCTCCGGCCGGGAACGGCCACCACGAACCTCTGCTCCCTTGAGGAGCGGGTAGCTCTCTTGCGAGCGCTTGGCGTCGACCGCGTGGGCGTGCTCTCCTTCACTTCGGAGCTGGCGCAGCTCTCCTACCAGGACTTCCTGGCGCTCCTCATCGAACAGCTCCAACTGCGCGTCCTGCTGATCGGGCCGGACTTCGCGCTCGGCCGCAACCGCGAGGGGAACGTCGAGGCGCTGCGCGCCCTGGGCGAGGAGCGCGGCTTCCGGCTGGAGGTGCCCCCGCTCCTCAGCGAGCACGACGCGAAGGTCGGATCGGGCGCGATACGCGAGGCGCTGGCCGCGGGCGATATGGAGACGGTGGCGCAACTCCTGGGCCGCCCCTTCGCCCTGCGCGGGCCAGTGATGCGCGGGGCGGAACGAGGCCGCCAGATCGGCTTCCCGACGGCGAACATCGCCGTTGGGCCGGACCTGGCGCTGCCCAACTTTGGCGTGTATGTGACGCGAGCCTACTTGGGCGAGGTGGCGTATCGCTCCGTCACCAACATCGG
>JACZTE010000103.1 GCA_022573935.1 Chloroflexota bacterium | reverse complement strand
ACTCGCCGAAGCCGATCTCCAGATGCGCGGCCCGGGCGAGTTCTTCGGCACCCGCCAGTCCGGCCTGCCCGACCTGCGCGTCGCCAGCCTGCTCGACACGCGCCTCATCGAGCTCGCTCGCGCCGAGGCGACACGCCTGCTGGAAGAAGACCCTGACCTCGCGAAGCCGGAGCACGCCCAGCTCGCCCGCGTGGTCTACCGGCTGTTCGAAGAGGTCACCGGCGAAGTACACTAGCGTCGTGACCGGCCGCACCATCCACGTCCGCTCTACCAAGTACGACGGCTCCCCGCACTGGGAGTTCGACTCGTCGTTCGTGCTGGAGGAGGGCCCCCTGCTCATCACGCTCAACTTCGCCGGCGAGGAGCTGCAGACGTCGGACGGCCCCTGGACCAATCCCTACAATACGCGCAACCACTTCTGGTCGGACCGCTGGTACAACGTGATGCGGCTGGAACGGCCGGACGGCGGCGGGCTGGAGCGATGGTACTGCAACATCACGACTCCCACCCAGCGCGACGGAGACCGCATACAGTATGTTGACTTGGATCTCGACGTGCACGTCCCGCCCGCCGGCGAGCCCGAGATCCTGGACGAAGACGAGTTCCTGGAAAACAGCGGCCGGATGAGCTACCCTCCGGAGGTGATAGCGCACGCCCGCAACGCCGTCGAGGAGCTGCTCGCCCTCGCCAAGGGCGCCCGGTTCCCGTTCGAGGAGCGTTCCGCATGATCCGGGACGAGATCGCCCGCATGGTCGAGGAGGCGGTCGACCGCGCCAAGAGCGCCGGCGACCTGCCGGCCGTCGCGCTGCCCGAGATCGTCATCGAACGGCCGCAGCGGCTGGAGCACGGCGACTACGCCACCAGCCTGCCCCTGCGGCTGGCCCGCGCCGCCGGCGCCAAGCCGATCGAGCTGGGGCAGACGCTGGCGCGACACATGCCGCCCTCGGACGCCGTCGAGCGCGTGGAGGTGGCGCCGCCGGGCTTCGTCAACTTCCACCTGAGCAAAGGGTGGCTGGCCCAGCAAGTCGATAGCATCCTGGAGGCGGGGCCGGCCTTCGCGGAGGTGCCCTTGGGCAAGGGCCAGAAGGTGCAGGTCGAGTTCGTCAGCGCCAACCCCACCGGCCCCCTCCACGCCGGCAACGGGCGCTGGGCCGCAATGGGCAGCACCCTGGCCCGCGTACTCCAGGCGGCGGGCTACCAGGTGGAGACGGAGTACTATTTCAACGACGCCGGCTCGCAGGTCGATGTCTTCACGCGCACGATCTACGCTCGCTATCAGCAGCTCTTCGGCCGCGAGGCCCCCGTGCCCGACGACGGCTACGCCGGCTCGTACATGATCGACCTGGCGGAGCAGGCGCGCGAACGCTTCGGCGATAGCCTGCTCCGGCCCGAAGGCGAGCCCGCACCGGAGGAGCTAGGCCGCTTCGGCATAGAGCAGGTGACGGAGTGGATCCGCAACGACCTCGCGGACCTGGGCGTCCACTACGACCACTGGTACCGCGAGCAGACCGTCTACGACTCCAAAGCCTTCGACAAGGGGATGGCCATCCTGCGAAAGAAAGGGCTCATCGTCGAGCGGGAGGGCGCGGTCTGGTTCGCCACCACCCAGCTCGGCGCGGACAAGGACGAGGTGGTGGTGCGCTCCAGCGGCCTGCCTACCTATCTCGCCACCGACATCGGCTACCACTACGACAAGTTCCTCGTCCGCAAGTTCGACCGCGTGATCGACATCTGGGGCTCGGACCACCAGGGCCACGTGCGGCCCCTCCAGCTAGCCGTGGAGGCGATGGCCATCGAACCGGACCGGCTCACCATCCTCATCGGGCAGTTGGTGACCCTGCGCCGGGGCGAAGAGACGATCAAGATCTCCAAGCGCAGCGGCGATATGGTCACCCTGCGCGAGGTAATAGAAGAGGTGGGCAAGGATGCCTGCCTCTACTTCTTCCTCTCGCGCTCCGCCGACGCACAGATCGAGTTCGACCTGGAGCTGGCGAAGCGGCAGAGCAACGAAAACCCCGTTTATTATGTCCAGTACGCTCACGCCCGCATCGCCGGCATCATCAACGTCGCGAAGGAGCGGCTCCCCGACTCCCAGGGCGGCGACACGAGCCTCCTCACCCACCCGGCCGAGCTCGCGCTGATCCGCAAGATGCTCCAGCTACCGGAGCTGGTGGAGGCGATGGCTCGCTCGCTGGAGCCGCACCACCTCCCCCACTACGCCCAGGAGCTGGCCACGGTCTTCCACGACTTCTACGAAAACTGCCGCGTGGTGGACGACGACAACCCCGATCTCTCCAAGGCGCGGCTGAAGCTCGTCACCGCCGCCATGTCGGTGCTGGCGACCAGCCTTGGCCTGATGGGCATGAGCGCGCCGGACCGGATGTGACCTCCAACCTCGAGGCTCGAACGCCGCCGCTTGACCCCAGCCCATCGCTCCTCTACCCTCACTCCGATGAGTGAGCCCCCGGCCATACCAGTCGCCGCTTCCGGCCGCTCCGCCCTGGAGGTAGCGCGTGCTTGCGCGCAGGAGGCGGGCGAGCTGGCCCGCGCTCGCTTTCGCCAGCCGCACGAGGTGACGACGAAGGGCCGGGGCAACCTGGTCACGGAGACCGACTTCGAGATCGAGCGCCTGATCAAGCGAGCGCTGGCGCAAGAGTTCCCCGATCACCGGCTGCTCTCCGAGGAGACGGCAAGCGAGACGGACAGCGCGGGCTGGGTCTGGGTAGCCGACCCGATCGACGGCACACGCAACTTCGTCAGCGGCATCCCCTTCTTCTGCATCAACCTGGCGCTCTGCTACGACGGAGAGACCGTCGTAGCCGTCACCCACGACCCGAACCATGACGAGACGTTCTGGGCGGAGCGAGGCCGTGGCGCGTGGGTGAACGACCAGCCGATCCGCGCTTCGGACACGCCGACGGTAGCCGCCTCTGTCCTGGGAATCGACCTCGGATACAACGACGATAACGGCCGCGCTACCCTTCGATTCCTACAACAGCTCTTCCCCGGCATCCAGTGCATCCGCATCCCGGGCAGCGCGGCGCTGGGGTTGGCCTACGCCGCCTGCGGCCGCTACGACCTCTTCCTTCATCGATACCTCTTCCCGTGGGACGTCGTCTCAGGCCTCCTGCTCGTCAAAGAGGCGGGCGGCACGATCACCACCCTCGATGGCGGCCCCGCGACACTCCGCTCGCCGTCGGTGATCGCGGGTAGCCCACAGGCGCACGCGGACCTGCTCCGCTGGCTGGACGAACATCGCGCGGAGCTGGATCCGGCGGACGGGGACTAGGAGGCGAGAGAGCTAGAAGTAATCAGGGGAAGTGGCCAAGCCTGGTCAGGGCAACATAGTTCCCTTGTTCGGCGACCGACTCCCCCACGCAGAGATACTCGGCAGATGTGCCGCCAACTGAAGCGACGGATCGAGTCAGTGCCGAACGGTGCTATTTCGCGGGCAGAGACAGCGCGAAATCGACGCCCCGCTTCACCCACCTCACAAGCGCCTCATCGCTTCGATACCCGTCCGGCCCTACGAAGACGAAACCCTTCATCGCACGGCCGGTAAAGTCCATCGGGCGAGCGTAGGGCTCGGCCAGTAGCCGCTCGTATTGATCGGGACCAACGCGGACCATCATATCGTCTTTCACGATGCCGCAGCACATGTTACCGCGCAACATGAAGCAGAGCCCGCCGAACATCTTCTGCTCGATAAGCCCTTCGTATCGGACCAGGACGTTGCGGACCCTGTCGGCTAGCTGTCCGTTGTAAGCCATAGATTACCTCCAGCAAAGCTAACGTCCTGCCCCGCCATCTCCACCAGCCACGCCCGCAGCAGCTCGAACAGCTCGTCCGCGCACTGCGTCAGGCCGTGGCCGGCGCCTTCGTAGAGGACGAGCCGCTTCGGCTCACGGGCGCGGTCGTAGATATCGCGGCTGGCCGCGCAGTCGAGGATATCGTCGGCGGTGCCGTGCGCGAGCAGCAGCGGCTTGGGCGAGAGCCGCTCGACGCTGCCGGTGCCGTGGAGCTGCGGCGAGAGGGCGGCCACGCCGGCCACCTGCTCCGATAGCTCACCGGCCTTGATCACCACCGCCGCGCCGAAGCTGTGCCCCACCAGCGCCACCCGGCGCGCGCCGATGCCTTTCAGGAACGAGACGCCGCCCAACACGTCCAGCACACACTCCTCGAACTCGCCTGGCTGTCGATAGTGGAGGCGGAGGCTGGCGAGGCTGCTCGCCGGCTCATCGTGCGGGGCTGCATCGTAAGGCTCGCGAAGAGCTTCCGCTAGGCGTGGGTAGAGCCCGCCCGCGGGGCCATCGAGCCCGCCCATGGCGCCACCGACGAAGACGACGGCGGCGGGCCCGGCCTCGAAGGGCTTCGTCCCGACGCTCAGGCCGCAGGGATGCAGCACGCAGCCGATCTCGCCGCGAGAGCTGTCGATGACGATCTCGACGGTGCCGTCGTCGCCTTCGCGCGCGGCCACCGCCCGGATCGTGAGCTCCAGGTCACCGCTCAGGTCATCGCCATCGAGGGGTGCGCCGGCCATAGCCGCGCAAGGACTACTTCGCCGCGAGCTGGTGACGCTCGACGAAACGCCGCATGCGGCGCAGCGCCTCCTCCAGCACCTCGTAGCTCTCGGCGTAGCAGACGCGCACGTGGCCGACGCCGAACTCGCCGAAGGCCGATCCGGGCACGACCGCTACCTTCTCCTCCATCAGCAGCTTTTCCGAGAACGCCTCGTCGGAGAGGCCGGTCGTTCGCACCGAGGGGAAGCAGTAGAACGCGCCGCGAGGCTCGAAGCAGGTGAGGCCCATCGCGTTCAGCTCGCGCAGCGTGAGCTGGCGGCGACGGTCGTACTCGGCCACCATGCCGCGGACGTCCTCCTCGCCGTTGCGCAGCGCCTCCAGCGCCGCGTACTGCGACGTGGTGGGCGCGGACATCATGATGTACTGGTGCACGCGCATCATCGCCTCTGTCACGTCGACGCGGGCGCAGGTGTAGGCGAGACGCCAGCCGGTCATC
>JACZTE010000102.1 GCA_022573935.1 Chloroflexota bacterium | reverse complement strand
CTTGTTCGAGGACCAACTCGATCGTGCGCTGGCTCAGGCGCGTCGCAAGCACCATCGGCTGGTCGTGATGTTCCTAGACCTGGACCGGTTCAAGACGGTGAACGACACCGTTGGGCACAACATGGGCGACGAATTACTGCAGAGCGCCGGCAAGCGGCTCACGAACCTCCTGCGGGACGGCGATACCGTGGCCCGCATGGGCGGCGACGAGTTCACCATCCTTCTGCCGGAAGTCGATCGCGAGGAGGCCATACTCGATGTCGCCCGGAGAATCCTCGATAGCTTCAGGCAACCCTGGACGCTTGGCCGCAGCGAGTTCGTCGTGACGGCCAGCATCGGCATCGCCGTCTGGCCCAACGACGGCCAAGATGGCGAGGCGCTGCTGAAGAACGCCGATATGGCCATGTACCGCGCCAAGGATCAGGGCAGAGACAACTTCCAGCTTTACAGCCCCGCCATGAACGCCGAAGTCGCCGCGCGGCTGGAGCTGGAGAAGGAGCTGCGGCGCGCGTTGCGGAACGAAGAGTTCGTCGTCTACTACCAGCCGCAGCAGGACATTCGCACCGGACAGATCGTCGGCGTGGAAGCCCTCGTACGCTGGCAACACCCAGAGCGGGGCTTGGTGCTCCCCGGAGCGTTCATCGCTGTGGCGGAAGAGACCGAACTGATCGTTCCGCTGGGCGAGTGGGTGCTCCGCACAGCCTGTACGCAAGCGAAAGCCTGGCAGGACGCGGGCCTGCCGCCGCTGCGGATGGCGGTGAACTTCTCGGCGCGGCAGTTCCAGCATGGCAGCCCGATAGAGACTTTCGCTTCGGTGCTGACCGATACCGGTCTCGATCCCAGGTATCTCGAGCTGGAGATTACCGAACGCGTGGCGATGAGTGACGTGGGGCTCGCCATGAAGACTCTGGGTGACCTGAGAGACCTGGGGGTACGGATCGCGCTCGATGACTTCGGCATCGGCCACTCTTCCCTCGCTTACCTGAAGCGCTTCCCGATCGACGCGCTGAAGATCGACCAGTCGTTCATCCGCGATCTGACGACCGACCCGGACAGCAAGGCGATCGCCGCCACGATCATCGCGATGGCGCACAACCTAAACCACACCGTGATCGCCGAGGGGGTAGAGACCGAGGAGCAGCTCGCGTTTCTCAGGGAGCATGAGTGCGATGAGTTCCAGGGATACCTGCTGAGCAGGCCCGTACCCGCTGACGAGCTTCTCGAGATCCTCAGGCAGCAAGAACGCGGGCGGGGCGTCTCCGCACAGGAACGAGCACGAGACCATGCGTAGCAGAGCCTTTCTTGACCTGATCGTCCTGGTACTCATTACCACGCTCGTCCTCGTAACGGCGGCCACCTTCGGTGTACTTGAGGCGATCGTGGAGTGGACACAGCACTATGCATCGTGGGATCTGGACGAACTCCTCGTCGCAATGATCGTGCTCGCATTCTTGCTGATCCCCTACTCGTATCGAAGATGGCGAGAAGTACGCAACGAGATCAGCGAGCACGAGCACGCGGAAGTAGAGCGAGAGAGGCTCGTATCGCTTGTCGAAAACAGCTCTGACTTCATTGGCGTAGCCTCACTCGAAGGTCAGCTACTCTTCCTCAATGAAGCCGGGCAGAAGCTCGTGGGATTGACTAGCCTTGCCGAGAACCAAGCGAAGAGCATGTACGACTTCCTCATGGAAGACGACCTCCCCGAGTTCAAGCAGCGGGTCCTGCCGGCGATGATGCAGGAAGGACGATGGCAAGGCGAGTTCCGGCTGAAGCACTTCAAGACCGGCGCCCCGATCCCGGTCGATATGAACTCCTTCACCATCCGCCATCCGCAGACGGGCGAACCGATGGCTCTCGCAACCGTGAGCCGCGACGTCACGGAGCGCCAGCGCGCGGAAGAGGCGCTGCGCGAGAGCGAGGAGCGCTATCGGTCTCTCTACACGAAGACCCCCGGCATGTTGCATTCAATCGACGCAAGCGGCCGACTCGTTGAGGTCAGCGATCGGTGGCTGGAGGTGCTCGGCTACGAACGGAGCGAAGTCATCGGACGAAAGTCCACTGATTTCCTAACGGCTGAGTCGAGGCAGTACGCAGAGACGGTCAGTTTGCCCAAGTTCTGGAAGACAGGTAGAGTTAGGGACGTTGCCTATCAGTTTGTAAAGAAAAACGGCGAGATCGTTGATGTTCTCCTCTCCGCTATTGGCGAGCGCGATCTCGAGGGCAATGTAGTCCGAACCCTAGCCGTCTTAGACGACATCACCGAGCGCAAGCAGGCGGAGGCGGCGCTGCGCTTGCAAAGCGCCGCACTGGAATCCGCCGCCAATGCCATCGTGATCACCGACCGTGAGGGCCGCATTACGTGGGTGAACCCGGCATTCACCCGCCTCACCGGCTACACCGCGCAGGAAGTCTTGGGCCAGAACCCGCGCATACTCAAATCGGGCGAACATGATGAGCAGTTCTACAAACAGATCTGGGAGACGATCCTTGCCGGACAGGTCTGGAGCGGTGAGATCATCAATCGGCGCAAGGATGGCGGTCTCTACACGGAAGAGCAGACCATCACGCCGGTGTGTGATGAGCGTGGAGCGATCTCTCACTTCATCGCTATCAAGCAAGACGTGACCGAGCGCAAGCGGGCGGAGGAGGCGTTGCGGGTGAGCGAGACGAAGTTCCGCACCCTGGCCGAGACGGTGAGCGTTGCGGTCTTCATCTTGCGGGGAGAGAAGATGCTCTACGTGAACTCTGCGGCGGAAACGCTCAGCGGCTACACGCAAGAGGAGTTGCTTGAGATGAGCATCTGGGACGCGGTTCATCCTGAAGTTCAGGAAACGATGCGAACGCGGGCGCAGGCGAAGCAACGAGGCGAATCCGCTCCCGGAGAACGGGTGGTCAAGATCGTCACCAAGGGTGGTGAAGAGCGCTGGGCCGAGTTTCGCGTGAGCACAATCATGTTTGCGGGCGAGCCGGCCGTGCTGGGCGCCGCGTTCGACGTAACCGAGCGCAGGCAGGCCGAGGAGGCGCTGCGGGCCAGCGAAGAGAAGTACCGGACGATCTTCGAGAACGTCCAGGATATCTTCTACCAGACGGACGGAACCGGCATCATCACCGAGATCAGCCCCTCCGTGACGCGATTTGGCTACAGCCGCGAAGGGATCATCGGCACCTCCGTGCTAGATATCTACGAAGATCCGGAGGAACGAACGCGGCTCGTGAACGCGCTCATCGAGCACGGCGAGGTCGCCGATTACGAGATCCGCCTCAAGACCGGCGATGGCCGCGTCATAGACACCTCGATCAGCGCCCGTCTCCTTCGCAACCCGGACGGCACCTTCGCCGGAAGCGAGGGCACCATCAGGGACATCACGGAGCGCAAGCAGGCAGAGCGGGAGCTGGAACGCGCGCTGGAGGCAGAGCGCGATAGGTCACGGCACGACCCGCTCACCGGTGTGCTCAACCACGCGGCGATCGTCGAGGAGCTGCGCACCCTCGTCGCTGGCGACGACGCCGGTCCCCACGCCGTGGTGATGATCGATGTGGACGGCCTCAAGGCCATGAACGACAGCTACGGCCACCAGGCGGGCGACGAAGCTCTCGTAGCGGTCGCCACTGCGCTCACCCGGGACGGCGCTATCGTCGGCCGTTACGGCGGCGATGAGTTCGTCGTGGTGCTGCCGGGCGCGGACCGGCGCGCGGCTGAGATCTATTGCGACGTGGTGTCCGCCAAGCTGGCAGACGTGCGCATCACCGATGCGGACTCCGGCACAAAGGTACCCGTCCAGGCCAGCCTCGGCCTCGCGGTCTACCCAGAAGACGCTGCGACGGTCAAGGAGCTGATCAAGCTCTCGGACAGCGCCATGTACGCCGCGAAACGGCAGCGGGCCGTCGGACCTGGGGAGCTGAGCCCATCGCGAACCCTGGGTGGTGAACGCGCCGCAGCGATGGTTGGCCAGATCATACCACTCCTCACCGCGAGCGGCACGATGGAGGACAAACTTCGCCTGGTCGCACACCGACTGTCGGTGGGTGCGGGGTACGACGCTGTGAACGTAGATGTGTTCGCCCATGCCGCCGGCCTTCCCACTGCCCGCAACACCTTTTCCCGCGTGCCCGACGAAGTGACAGACGCCTGGCAATCGCAACAGCGGCGGATGGAAGACGAGCCGATCCTGCGGCACATCAAGTCGACGCGGCGCGCGTTGATCGTGGAGGATCCCCAGAACGACGAGCGCCTAACGGAAGTGCAACTCGCCGTGCTACGAGCGGCAGAGCTTCAGTCCGCAGTCGTCGTACCTCTTTTCTGGGAGGACGACATGATAGGCGCGCTGTCGGTTGCCAGCAAGCGAAAAGACGCCTTTAGCGCAGGAGACATCGAGTTTCTGACCGCCATAGCCACTCAGATCACGTCCGTCGTGCGCATGGCGACGCTCCTTGACGAACTCCAGTCGAAGTCGGATCACCTCGCCCAAGCGCGGGAAGAGGCAGTGCTGCTGCTCGCCGCCTCCGCTGAGGCGCACGACGGGACCACCGGCCACCATCTGCGAGGAGTTCGAGACCTCGCGGAAGCGTTGGCGCTAGAACTCTCCTACGACGAGGAGAGCGCCAGGGAGGTGGGGATGGCCGCGGTGCTCCACGACATTGGCAAGAACCGCGTGCCGGATCACATTCTATCCACACCCGGGAAACTAACCGATGAGCAATGGCAGGTCTTGATACAACATACGGTGTGGGGCGCTGAATTCCTAGAGAGCCACGGCGGGTTTGAGCTTGCCGCCACCGTGGCGCGCTCTCATCACGAACGGTGGGACGGCTCCGGCTACCCAGAAGGCCTGGCAGGAGACGCGATCCTGGAGGCCGCCACCATCGTCACCGTCGCGGACGCCTTCGACGCGATGGTGAGCGACCGGCCCTACCGAGCGAGCCGCCCCTTCGACGAGGCCGTGCAGGAGATCGTCGCCTGCTCCGGCAGTCAGTTCAACCCCAAGGTGGTCGAAGCGCTGGTGCGCCTGCACAAGCGAAACGCTCCGCCGCGCAA
>JACZTE010000101.1 GCA_022573935.1 Chloroflexota bacterium | reverse complement strand
GGGTACAACTTCTGAAGTTATCAAGACGCCGAAGCCGCAGGCGAGAGCAAGCAGGTTGAAAAAAAGCGCCCGACCGGTTGATGGAAAGAGTGCCAGCATGACGTAATCATCATCAGAACTGTTTTTATACAAGTCGCGCACACGATCGATAGTATGGATCGCGAAATCCACACCAAGGCCTATAGAGATTGATGCGAACATCGACGTCCCAATTCCAATACTGATTCCAAAATTCGCCATCACGGCGTAGACGAAGAGGATGGAGATTGCTACCGGAGTAAGCGACATCAAACCTGCAACGACTGAACGGAAAACAATCGTCGCCATGAAGAGCACAAGGATTAATGAAATCAGCACACTATTGAAGTGGCTTTTCCCCACTGAATCCGTCATTTCATAGAAGACCATTGCCGCACCGCTGAGTGTGGCTTTTAACCCCGGTTCGTTAAATTCCGCCTCTATATACTCGTTCAATGAAGCGATTACGGGTTTGAGTTCCTGGTAGCTCGGACTTTTTAAATTGACGCGAATGTTGGCCCGTTGATAGTCATAATCAATTTCTTCCTCGAGGTCCGTTGGATCGCCTGTCGTTGAATAGAGCAGGAACAACTGCGCGTTCAGCTGCTCATCGTCGATGAGGCGATATTCTTCACTATTTCCTTCGTTTAATGATCGATTCATCTGCTTGAGATAATCGACTACGGATGTCGTACCGCCAACGATACCGTGGCTTTCGATAACACGCTGAAACGCCTCGATTTTCTTAAGGAAGCGAGGTCTGAACAGTGCTTCCGGTTCATCGGTCTCCACCAGGATGTCGAATACACCGGTGCCGCGAGAGGAGATCTGCCAATCGATGACGGCGAGCGAGTCACCATCCTGAGATGTCGTGAAGAAGAGATTATCGAGGCGGTAGTCCCCGTGGACGATCGTGTGGGGCGGCTTGCTGTACCGGCCGATCATTGCGGGGACAGATCGCCCGAACCGCTCGCCGATCTCTCGCATGGCGGGGGAGAGTCGATCGCCGAGGTACTCAGCGAACGCCGGCCACGCTTCGCGATAGTTGTCCTCCAGCACCTGCGCCCTGAGGGGATCGGCCGTCATTGGCAGCCAATCCATCTCGGCTAGGCGCGGGCTCTCCCACCACGTCGCGTGGAACTTCGCCAGGTTGCCGATGCAGAGCTCGGCCTCGGCGCGAGTGCAGCCGGCCATCTGATCGCCCATGCGAGCGGGGGCGAGATCCTCGAGCAAGAGGACGAAGTCGCCTGTCTCGCTGTCGAAGTGGCTGAAGTAGCGTCGCGGCGTCCGGAGCTCCACCTCCTCGGCGATCTCCTCATAGAAGCGAGTCTCAATCTCGTAGAAGCGGAAGCCGTCTGCCATCGCGCGCCATTCCGCGGAGGGGGTAGGGAACTTTGCGATGATCGACTGAGGCGCGCCCTCCTCTTGCCGGTCGTACTGCGGCTTCACCCGGGCGAGCTTTCCCAGGAACCCGGTTCCCGCCGCGATGTCCGGCTCCATGTCGAATGACGTGACCGTCGCCTGCTTGATCGCTCCGGTCTCGCGAAGCGCGTCCGTGAGCCATTCAGGGGTGATCTCTTGGGGACCGGACGGGATGTTTCGTGTTGCCATTGCGCACCCTCCTGCTGTCTCTCGATCTCGCCTGTCGCGGCTGCTTACATGTACATCCCGCCGTTGGGGTTGAACTGCTGGCCGGTGATCCAGTCGCCCTCGGTGACGAGGAAGCGGATGAAGGCGGCGACCTCGTCCGGGCGGCCAAAGCGGCCGAGCGGGATGCGGCTGATCAGCGCCTCCTTCACCTCGTCGCTGAGGGCGATCACCATGTCCGTCTCGATGAAGCCGGGGCACATGGCGTTGACGGTGATGTTGTAGCGAGCCAGCTCCTGCGCCGCGGATTTGCTTAAGGCGATGAGCCCCGCTTTGGCCGCGGCGTAGTTGGCCTGGCCGACGTTCCCCATCTGGCCGATGATGCTGGACATGTTGATGATGCGGCCGTACTTGCGCTCGACCATGTTGGGGAGGACGGCGGAGGTGCAGTAGAAGGCGCTGTTCAGGTCGGTGTTGATCACCTCCTGCCACTCCTCCGTCGACATGCGGCGCAGGCTCCGGTCGCGGTTGACGCCGGCGTTGTTCACCAGGATATCGATCCGGCCGAACTCGTCCAGGGCGCGCTTTGCTAGCGCTTGGGCATCATCCGGCTCGCCCACGTTGGCGCGCACGGCGATCGCCTTGCCGCCACCGCCGGTGATCTCAGTCACCAGCGCCTCGGCTGGCTCCTGGCTCTGGAAGTAGTTGACGACCACGGCGGCGCCGTAGTCTGCCAGCTCCTTCGCTACCGCCCGGCCGATGCCACGCGAGGCGCCCGTGACGATCGCTACCTGTTCGTCCAATCGCTTCATCCTGCCAACCTCCATTCGTTAGGAACATGGAACTAGGAACACCGTCCGCCCCGGGGCGAACGGCATGAGTCTATCACGCTGGGGTGCTTGTTTCTAGCAAGGTGCTGAAGAATTCGGTAGCCGAGCAGGTTGCTGCAAACCTCGTAGGCGAGGCTTTCGAGCCTCGCCGCCAGATTCCCCGCCGAGCCTGGAAAGGCTCGGCTACCGAATAACCTTGGTTCCTATACCGCGGTGGGGGGGCGATACTCGCCGAAGACCTGGCGCAGCTCGCCGCAGATCTCGCCCAGGGTGGCGTAGGCTTTCACCGCCTCTAGGATGGGCGGGAGGAGGTTATCGTCGCCGCGAGCAGCTTCGTTGAGGCGGGCGAGGGTGGCCCGCACCGCCTCGCTATCGCGTTCGGCGCGCAGGCGGCGGAGGCGCTCGATCTGCGCTTTTGCCGCATCGGCGTCGCCCCGGAAGATCGTCTTGGGCTGCTCCTCATCATTCTGGAACTTGTTTACGCCGACGACGATGCGCCGGCCATCCTCAATCTCCTGCTGCTGGCGAACGGCCGCTTCCTGGATCTCCTGCTGCAGGTAGCCCGACTCGATAGCGGCGACGGCGCCACCGATGTCCTCGATGCGGTCGAGGTACTCCTGGGCGCGCTGCTCGATCTCGTCGGTGAGGTGCTCGACATAATACGAGCCGGCGAACGGGTCGCTGGTGTCCGTCACGCCGGTTTCGTGCGCGATGATCTGCTGCGTGCGCAGGGCGATGCGCTGAGCCTCCTCGGTGGGGATCGCCAGCGCCTCGTCGTGGCAGGAGAGGGCGAGCGATTGGACGCCGCCGAGCACCGAGGCGAGGGCCTGAAGCGACGCCCGCACGATGTTGTTCTCGGGCTGCTGGGCGGTGAGGGTGGCGCCGCCTGTCTGCACGTGGGTGCGCAGCAGCCAGGCTTTCGGGTCCTTGGCGCCGAAGCGCTCGCGCATGAGCCGGGCCCACATGCGACGCAGCGCCCGGTACTTCGCCACCTCCTCGAAGAAGGTGTTGTGGCTGTTGAAGATCCAGGAGATGCGCGGGGCCAGCTCGTCCACGTCGTAGCCGCGCTGCTGGCACGCCTCCAGGTAGGCGATGGCGTTCGCGAAGGCGAAGGCGATCTCCTGCGCCGAGGTGGAGCCGGCGTCGCGGATGTGGTAGCCGCTGACGCTGATCGGGTTGAACTTCGGCGTGTTTCGGGCGCAGTAGGCGAGCAGGTCCGCCGCCAATCGCAGCGACGGCCGCGGCGGGTAGATGTAGGTGCCGCGGGCGATGTACTCCTTCAGCACGTCGTTCTGGGCGGTGCCCATGATCTCCGCCGGAGAGACACCCTGCTTCTCGGCCACGGCGAGGTAGAGCGCGACCAGCACGGCCGCCGGCGCGTTGATCGTCATCGAGGTGCTCACCTGGTCGAGCGGGATGCCTTCGAACATCACCTCCATGTCCTGGAGGGAGTCGATGGCGACGCCTACCTGGCCGACCTCGGCCTCCGCCAGCGGGTCGTCGGAGTCGTAGCCGATCTGGGTGGGCAGGTCGAAGGCGATGGAGAGGCCGGTCTGGCCCTGCGAGAGGAGGAACTTGAAGCGCTCGTTCGACTCCTGCGCCGAGCCGAAGCCGGCGTACTGGCGCATGCTCCAGAGCCGGCCGCGATACATCGTGGGCTGCACGCCTCGGGTGAAGGGGTATTCGCCCGGGTAGCCGATGTCGCGCTCGTAGTGCGAGTCCTCGACATCGAGCGGGGTGTAGAGCCGGTCGACCGGCCCCGCGCTGGTCTCGAACTCGGTGTCGCGTTCGCCGGCGCGTGCAAGCGCGGGCTTCAGCACCTCCTCTTCCCACTGTCGGAGGGCGTCCGCGAGCTCCTCGCGATGACCGTCGGCCGCGCCGTTATCGCTCACGCGGAAAGTATAGCGGATGCGGGTCGACAGGAGCACGAGGCGTACGGGTGGGAAAGAGAGAGGCGCCCCGACTATGTCGGTGCGCCTCAAGTGGAGTGAAGTGAGGAGCCCCGCCTCTCCGCATCTCCTCTCCTGCCCTACCTAACGGCGAAGGGTCGTTATGGTTACAGGTGACGTTTGACATTTCCTTCCCGCTGCGGCATTCTCCTTTCCCAACCGACGCATCACCGTGAACCTGGCCCCGGCCGATCTGCGCAAGGAGGGGCCGCGTTACGATGCACGTGAGGATCGGCGGAGATGGACTCAGCACGCTAGCCGGACAAGCTAACAGCCGGAGGCATGCCGTTCCGCGCCAGTCGTGTAGGCTGTTTGTACCAATTTCAGATGCAGATTGTTGCTCTACCCTCTTGACAAATGCCGAGAATCCCCGTATCCTGGCTTAGGCTGGTGAAATAGCTCATCAAGGTTGTCCCTGCCCAACGCTTGACGTGGCTCGCCGCGCTGCAGCCTGTCCCCGCTTACAGGCGAAGGAGCGTTGCGTTGGGGGTGACACATGAAGCCGACCAATCCTTCGCAATTCAGAGTGACGGCAGTTCTACTGATCGCCCTCGCGGCAGTGGTGGCGTTCATGGTAAGTGCAGGCCAGCAAGCCCTGGCAGCCGACCCATCGGGCGTTGTCTCCCTGGACGTCACAGCGAGTGATCCGAGCGA
>JACZTE010000100.1 GCA_022573935.1 Chloroflexota bacterium | reverse complement strand
CTGGCGATGGGTCTGCCGTTCTTGCTGGCCGCCGCGCTTCGCTCCGGCAGAGCGTCGCTGCGAGCCCTGGCCGCGCTGGGGGCCGCTGCCGTCCTGGTGGCGATCTTCCTCACCCTTTCGCGGGCGAGCTGGTTGGGAGCGGCCATCGGCGTCCTAACGACGGCGACGCTGCTGGCCGTCTGCACCGACGACGGTCGCGCCTTGCTGCGACGGCTCTGGCCGCCGCCGCGGCGCTGGCTGATCGGCGCGCTCGCGCTGGCGACGCTGGCCGTGGCGGCGGCGGGCGTGACGTACGTGGTGTCGTCTGTGGAGGCGCGGCCGCTGTGGCTCTTCCCCGCCTCTGGGGAGGCGCGGTCGGACGGTCTGCAGGCGGGAGCGGAGATGCTGGGCGATCACGCGCTGTTGGGAACAGGCCCCGGCGCCTATCGACTGCTTTACCCGCAGTACAGCGGAAGCTATCCAGTCGAGGCGGCCGACACCGGCAACGGTTTCCTGCAGGCGGCCGTCGAGATGGGCGTGCCGGGCCTGCTGGCGATGGCCGGGCTGGTAGTCGCGTTGGTCTGGCTGCTCATTCGCGGGCTGCTGGAGGCGGCGGACGACACGCGGCGCAGCCTCGTCGCCTGTACCGGTTCGCTTGCCGCTTTCGCGACGTTCAGCCTGTTCGATGCGCCCAATGGCGCGCAGGGCCCGCTGATGATGCTGGCGGCGGTCGGCGCGGTGGCCGTCCTCAGCCATCGCGAGGGGGTTGCGCCCTCTGACAGCCAGGCTTCGCGATTTCGTCCAAGCGATGCGGCGCTGGCGGCGGTACGGGTGGCCGTGCCCGTCATGCTGGCGGGGCTGCTCATCACCTGGGGCCGGCTGGACATCGGGCACTACTACTACAGCAACGGCCTGGCCGCTGCCGACGCTGGGCGCTGGTCGCAGGCGGTGGGGCGTGCGCAGCGGGCGGTCGAGCTGGACCCGCAGTTCGCGCTCTACCGTCTCCAGTTGGGCGTGGTGCAGGGGCAGGCCTACCTGGAGACAGGCGACCAGGCTCGGTTGGACGATGCGTTGGCCCAGCTAGGGCGCGGTGTGGAGATGGAGCCGCGCAGCGCCATCGGCCACGCGAACTTGGCGCTGCTGCTGGCGGATGCCCTGGCGCGAGAGCAGACGCGAACCGAGGCGCTGGCTGCCCTGCGCTTCGCCAACGGCGACCCGGCCATCGCGCTGGCGGCCGGTACCGCGCTGGAGGTGAGCAACTGGGGCGAGGAGGCCGTCGACGCCTATGCCCAGGCGATCTCCATGGATCCGAATCTAGCCGATTCGCCGTTCTGGTCAGGCAGCCCGTTTCGCCGGACGGAGTTCGCCGAGATCGTGAGGCGCTCCTCGCTCGATACGTGTGCCGTGCTGGCCTTGGCGGAGGTGGCGTCCGCAGCATTCGGCAGCCGCGAGGAGGCGCTGAACGCGTGCCGCCTGCTGGTCGAGGCGGACCCGGACGACGCGGCCGCCCGCGTGGCCCTGGCGGCTGCGCTTATCGATGAGGGCGAACTCGACGAGGCGTTCGTCCACCTCGACGAGGCGCTCGCCCGGCGGCCGGACTACGGCCCGGCCCGCACGACCCTGGGACGCTGGTACGAGGCTCAGGGCGAGGTGGAGGAGGCGCGACGCCAGTGGCTGCGAGCCGGCCAGCTCCGGCAGCCGGAGGCGCTGGCGTTCCTGGGCGACTCCTTCGCTCCCGATACCGTGCCGCCGGAGATCGTGCGGGCGCTGCGTTCGCAGCTCGCCGATGGGGAGCCGTACCACTCGCTCGGTAGCCTCTACTATCGACGCAGCTTCTACCGGGCGTCGCCGAACGTGCTCTTGCTCCCCGGCGAGTGGCAGCAGGCAACGCCACGCGCGCTCCTCCGGGCAAGAGATGCGCTGGCTCGCTGGACGGACGAAGGCATCGCGCCCTGAGCGAGCGCGCCGCGAGTCAGCCGCCGGCCAGGGCGAGCACCTCTTGATACAGCCGCGCGTATTTCGTCGGGACCGGACGCCTAAATCGCTGGAGCGATGGGTTCACGTAGTCCGGTCGCAGTGGGTGGCCGACGAATTCCGACAGCGCGGCTGTCGCCTTCTGCGGGCATTCCACGAGCGCATCGAACTCCACACAGGTAGCCTCCAGACGGTAATCACGGATCACCTCCAGCAGCCGGCGGTAATGCTTCACCCAGAGGCGCTTCACCGTCGCTCGATCGACCAAGCCATAGCCGCGAACGACGGACTCTGCCTGCGCGGCGGGGCTGCGCAGGCAGACGATCAGCTTTGGCCGGGCTGGCAGGCGGGGGAGCCAGGCCTCCAGCGTGATGGCGAAGCGCGGATCTTTCCAACCGGCGGTCGCGTTCGCCGCCAGCTCTCGCATCGCCGTCTCGTGGCGCGCCGCCGCCGCCAGCACCGTCGAGCGGCTCGGCCAAAACTCCGGGTGGCGATAGTCTCCCATGCCGAGGTCGGTGAGCAGGCGCTGGTTCAGAGTCCAAACGGACGTCTCTTCGTAGAAGCCTTCCGGATTGACGTCGGACGGTGCGTCGAAGTCGTTCCCCATCCGGACGCCGGACTCGTGGAGCACCCGCGCGACGGCACTGGTACCGGATCTGCCGGCGCCGGTGACGATGATGAAGGGCCGTTCGTTGGTCACGGCGCACCGGGATAGCTAGGAGCCGTTCGGGAGGATCTGCGAGATCGTCTCGCGCACCTGGCGGATGCGGAAGGGCTTGGCCAGACAGGGGTTGCGCACCTGATCGAGGAAGTCACGCGTGTCGGGACTCACGGTATCGCCGGTGATGAAGACGGTGCGCTGGGCTAGATCGTTGTCCAGCTCTAGCAGCCGCTGGTAGAGGGCGCGACCGTCCATGTTGGGCATCTTGATGTCGGTGATGAGCACGTCGTAGTGGCCTTGCCCAATGCGCTCCAGCGCCTCGATCCCGTTGCGAGCGGTGTCTACCTGGTGGCCGTCCATTTCGAGGATGCTGCCCAGCAGCCGCTGGATGCTCTCCTCGTCGTCCACCACCAGGATGGAGCCGCCTGTTGCGGTGGATAGCTCCTCTTCCGGCGCGGCGCGTGGCCGTTCGCTGCCCTGGACGATCGGTAGCTCGATGATGAAGGCGGTTCCGCGGCCGGGCTGGCTCTCGGCCCAGATACGACCGCCGTGCCCGTCGATGATGCCGTAGGAGATGGTGAGTCCCAGGCCTGTGCCCTCGCCCGTCTGCTTGGTGGTGAAGAACGGATCGAAGATGCGGTGGAGCGTCTCGTCATCGATGCCCGGCCCGTCGTCCTGCAGGCTGAGCCGGATCGCGTCCTGCTGCCGCCACGAGCGAACCTTCAGCGTGCCCTGGCCCTCTTCGGCCATCATCGCCTGCTCTGCGTTGATGATGATGTTGAAGAAGACCTGCTGGATCTGGTCTGTGTCCACCATCGTTTGCGGCAGATTCGGGTCGAGATCTAACTCCACCTCGATGTTCTTCACGCGCAGGTCGTAGCTTCGCAGCTCCAGTACCCGTTCGAGCAGGACGTTGAGGTTGGCAGACTCCTTTTCGGTACGCTTGCGCCGGGCGAACGAGAGGAGGTTTTGCACGATCTTAGCGGCTCGGTCCGCCTCTGTGTAGATCGTCTTCACATCGCTCCGCGTGCGGTCGTCCAGCTCCTCCCGCGCCAGCAGCAGCTGGGCGAAGCCCATGATGCCGGTGAGGGGGTTGTTTAGCTCGTGGGCGACGCCGGAGACGAGCTGGCCGACCGAGACCATCTTCTCCGACTGGAGGAGCCGCTCTTGCATGAGCCGTTCTTCGGTAACGTCGCGCAGGATGACCATGGCCGCCGAGCCTTCTCGCGAGCCGGCTAACGGCGCGGCCATCGCCACCAGGTAGCGCCGCTCCGGGGAGACGGCGCTGGTGGGGAGCTCCTGCAGCGCCGTCGGCTCCCCCGATGTGAGCGCCTGTTTAGCCAGCTTCGCCAGCGTCGCGTCGGTGAGCGTGGCGCCTACTACGAGCCGGTCGCCGGCGAGCGAGGCGAGGTGGTCGTGCGCGGCTTGGTTGAGTGATGTCACGCGCAGCTCAGCGTCTACTAGCACGATGCCGTCGCTCAGGCTCTCGGCCAGGGAGGCCAGCTGGGCGCGCTCGGCCTGCCGTTGCACGATCACCCGCTCCAGCGCGAGGGAGACCTGGTTCGCCACCGTGTAGAACGTGCGCTTCTTCGACGAGTCGAAGCCGTTGGGATCGACGGCGCGCGCGCGGAGCAGCCCCATCACCTCGCCCTCGATCACCAACGGAGCGTCCAGGACGCTGCCGGACGATCGCTCGAAGCCGGCCAGGGCGTCGGGCGGCGATTCGATGGCAAGCGTCGTGGTTTGGAAGGGTAACCTTCGGCAGGAGCGATGCTTTCCGCCGGTGAGGCGCAGGAAGGCCTCCAGAGCGCCTGCGGCCGTGCTGCTGGCGAGCTCTGCCGGCACTTCTCGCGCTGCGTAGACGGTGACCGCATCCTCTCCGCCCCGACAGGCGACGGTCGCCGCTAGCTGGAAGCCCAGCGCGGGCGCCAGCACCTCCAGGGTGGTGCGCACGATCTCCTCATCGCTGAGGGAGTGGCTGAGGCGGCGCGTCAGCTCATCGAAGAGCGAGAGCTCCTCGGCGCGAGGCTGCGCGCTGCGGCCGTTCGTCTGGGCTGCGATACCGTTCGATGCTGTTTCGCGAAGGGCGGCTCCCAGCAGCAGGGCCAGCGCCCAGGCCGCGGTGCGGTCGCGTTCGTGCAGCTCTGGCGAGACGAGGCATAGTACGGCGCCCAGGTTGGCGGCGCCGCGCAACGGCGAAGCGATGACGGTGCCGGGCACGCGGGACGTCAGCAGCAGCCGTTGCGGTCCGTCCACGAGCGATTCGGTGAACGCTTCGCCGGTACGGGAGTAGGTGAGCGGCCGGCCTTGCGTGAGGGCGGCGGCGATGGCGGGCAGCCGCAGTGCGCGGCCCCACACGTCGGGCGCCAGCGGGAGCGTGGCGCGCCCCAGCCGCAGGCCGGACTCGTCGGGGAGGTGCACGAGCAGCGCGCAGGCGACG
>JACZTE010000099.1 GCA_022573935.1 Chloroflexota bacterium | reverse complement strand
CTCGGTGGCGCGACCGGCTCAAGCGTCACCCGCGCCACCGGCTACCTGGTGGCGGGCGAGAACCCCGGCTCGAAACTCGCGAAGGCCCGCAAGCAGGGCACGAAGATCCTGAGCGACGAAGAGCTCATGGCGCTGCTGCGCCGCCACGGCGCGGCGTGAAGAGGGGCCGCCAGCGGCGCTTCGGAAAGAACAGCATAGCCTCTCCAAGCACAAAAGGCTATCTTTTTCGTCCACCCTCTTCACAGATGACCGGCGCTCCGCTATAATCGCTTCGCGCACAGTGCTCTGGTGGATCTATCGCAAGCGTAGGAACGCGTCTTGTATAACCCGTTAACCGCTCTGCTCGGCATCTTCTCCCACGATATCGGCATCGATCTGGGGACGGCGAACACCCTGGTCACGGTGCGGGGCCGCGGCATCGTCATCGACGAGCCCTCCGTCGTCGCCATCGACAAAGTCTCCAAGAAGATCCTCGCGATCGGTTCGGAGGCGAAGCGGATGGTCGGCCGCACGCCGGCCAACATCGTCGCCATCCGCCCGCTCAAGGACGGCGTCATCTCCGACTTCGAGGTGACGGAGCGGATGCTCCACTACTTCATCCGCTCCGTCCACACCCGCTTCGGTCTCGGCATCCCGCGGCCGCGCGTGGTCATCGGCATCCCCAGCGGCGTGACCGAGGTGGAGAAGCGAGCGGTGCACGACGCGGCGATGAACGCCGGCGCCCGCGCCGTCTACCTAGTCGACGAGCCGATGGCGGCCGCTATCGGCTCTGGCCTGCCGGTTATGGAGCCGCACGGCTGCATGATCGTCGATATCGGTGGCGGCACCACGGAGGTGGCAGTGATCGCGCTCGGCGGCGTCGTCGTCAGCACCTCCATCCGCGTCGCCGGAGACGCGATGGACCAGGAGATCATCGCCTACGCCCGCCAAGTGCACAACATGCTCATCGGCGAGCGGATGGCGGAGGAGATCAAGCTTGAGGCCGGCTCCGCCTATCCGGCGGAGGAGGAGGAGACGATCGAGCTGCGAGGGCGCGACTTGGCGACCGGCCTACCGAAGTCGGTCGAAGTGAGCACGGTGGAGCTCAGAGACGCGCTCTCCGGCTCCATCGGCGCCATCGTAGAAGCGGTCCGCTCCACGATCGAGATCACGCCGCCGGAGTTGGTGGCGGACCTCATGTACCGAGGCATCGCGCTCACCGGGGGAGGCGCGCTTCTGCGCGGCCTGGACCGGCGGCTGGCCCAGGAGACCAAATTCCCGGTGTACGTAGCGGAAGACCCGCTCGGCAGCGTCGTGCGGGGTACCGCTGAGATGCTGGAGGAGACGGAGATGCTGGCCAAGGTCCAGGCCAGCCTGACAGCCCGCAAGCCGCCTAGGTAACAGCGCGAAGCAACAACTTCGTCATCACAGGGCGCCCCGCGCGGGCGCGCTGCCGTCGGCGTTCCGGGAGACGAATCAATGCACGTCCGCACCCGCACCTGGCTCAGCTTTGTCGTCGCAGCCGGCCTCCTCCTCATGGTGGGCAGCCGCTTCGCCTTCTTCGAGCCGCTGGAGAACGCCGCGCTCCAAGTGGCGGGTCCCGTGGAGACCGCCCTGCGCGACGCCACCCGGCCGGTGGCCGACTTCGTCAACAACTTCACCGACGTCAACCGTCTCTCCGATGAGAACCACGGGCTGCGGACGGAGAACGAGCGGCTGGCGGCTGCGAACGCTCGCCTTCAGGAGGTGGAAGGCGAGAACCGGCAGCTACGCGCGCTCCTGGATATCCGGCCGTTGCTGACGGGGCAAGATTTGGTCCCCGCCAACGTCTTCGCCCGCGAGCCCAGTAACCTCGAGGAGCTCATCGCCATCGACCGTGGACGCGCCGATGGGCTGCGAGAGGGGATGGTGGTGCTCACCAGACAGGGCAGCCTGGTGGGCACCATTTCCCGCGTACTGGACAACGCCGCGTGGGTCACGCTGATCACCGACCCCACCAGCGCGGTCAGCGCCTTCATCCAAGAATCGCGGGCGCAAGGGGTCGTCGTCGGCGCGCCCGATGGCACGCTCACCATGGAGTTCGTGCAGGAGACGGCCGAAGTGAAAGAAGGCGACCTGGTGCTGACCTCTGGCCTTGGCGGCCGCCACCCTGCGGGTGAGCTCATCGGCCAGGTGGTGGAGGTAGAAGGAGCGTCGCAGGAGCTATTCCAGACCGTGCGCGTGCAGCCACTGGCTGACCTATCGCGATTGGAGGCGGTGCTGGTGCTGGCAAGCTTCCTGCCTCAGGAGACACTCGAGCCGTGAGTACTGCGGTAGGATTCGTGCTCGTCGCGATTGCCGTGGTGCTGCAGGTCTCGGTACTGCCGGCGTTCTCGATATTCGGCGCCACGCCCAATCTGCTGATCGTCCTCCTCGTCGCCTGGATGACCGTCCGCAGCCAGCAGGAGGCGCTGCTGCTCATCCCCGCCGCCGGATTCGCGCAGGGGCTGCTCGACAGCCAGCCGCTGGGGCTGGCGATGCTGGCGCTGGCGCCGCTGATCCTGATGACGGAGGTGCGCGAGCTTAGGCTAGTGGAGTCCAACTTGCTGCCAGCAGTGATACTGACTGCGCTGGCCACGCTTGTATACGAAGGGGTGATGATGCTGGCGTTGGCCGTAACGGGCGAACGCATGGACTGGCTGGCCGGGCTCCGCGATGCCTTGCTGCCGGCGGCCATCGCGAACGTACTGCTGCTGCTCCCGGTATACGGTCTGGTGCGGCTCGCGAGCCTGGACCTCCGACGCCAACCAGCATTCTAACGCCACCGCGGCAAGGACGCGGCGGAAAGCGCAGGCGAGATGCAACTACCCTCCGATAACCGGCGCCGCTGGCGCTCGCGTGGCCGACATCGGCCGCAAGGCGAGATCTTCCGCCAGCGCTTCCTCCTGCTGAAGGCGCTGATCGTCTTGCTCTTCGGCGTACTGGTCCTCCAGTTGGCACGCATGCAGATCGTCGAACACGACGCCTACCAGGAGCGGGCGGAAGTCAACCGGCTGCGATTGATCCCCGACTTGCCTACCCGCGGCCTGATCTTCGATCGATACGGGGAGCAGCTCGTCTATAACGTCCCTATCTTCTCCGCCGCCGTGATCCCCGCCGACGTGCCCAAAGACCAGCTGGGGACGGTGGCGGCGGAGCTCTCGAGTATCACCGGGGTGCCTTCCCAGGAGATCACGGAGCAGATCCTGGCGGCGCTGGAAGGCAACAATCCCTTCACGCCCGTGGTGGTGCAACAGAACGTGGACGAGGAGACGGCCTTCATCCTGAGAGAGCGGCTGCCGGAACTGCCCGGCGTGCAGGTGCTGGTGGAATCGATGCGCTCCTACCCGTCGGGCGCCCTCGCGTCCGTGTTGCTCGGCTACGTCGGCCGGATCAACGCGGACGAGTACGCATCGCTGGAGAACAGCGGCTACCAGCTCAACGACCGGCTGGGCAAGACCGGCGTAGAGCTCATCTATGAATCGATGCTGCGGGGCACGACCGGCTACCGTCAGGTGGAATTCGACGTCATCGGCCGGGAGATCCGCACCATCCGCTCCGTCCCGCCTCGCCCGGGCAGCAACCTGGTGCTCTCCCTCGACCTCGACCTCCAACGCCAAGTCGAAGCGATCCTCCAAGATGCGATGGGCGACTCCACTAACGGCGTCGCCGCCGTCATGGACGTAAACACCGGCGAGATACTAGCTATGGTCTCGCTCCCATCGTACGACAACAACCTGCTCAATGATCCGGTCGACGAGGAAGCGTACTTGCAACTCCTCAACGACCCGGCGAAGCCGCTCGTGAACCACGCCATCGCCGAGGTGTACCCGCCCGGGAGCACCTTCAAGGAGATCACGGGCACCGCCGCCCTGCAGGACGGCGTGGCGACGCCCGATACGCGCATCACCAGCCGCGGCTACATCACCGTCCCCAACGAGTACAACCCCGGCGAGGTGTACATCTACCGCGACTGGGCCGTCCTGGGCACGCTCGACTTCTACGGGGGGCTGGCCCAGTCGTCCGACGTGTACTACTACTACCTTTCGGGCGGCTATTTCCAGGACGGCGTGCAGGTCTTCCGCGGTCTGGGAGCGAAGCGGCTGGCCGCCTACGCCCGCGAGTACGGCCTGGGCGCGATCACCGGCATCGATCTGCCCGGCGAGGCGGCGGGCCTGGTGCCGGACCCCACGTGGAAGCAGGAGACCCTCCACGAGCCCTGGACCCTCGGCGATACCTACAACTTCGGCATCGGCCAGGGATACCTCGCCATCACGCCGCTGCAGCTCCTTCGTGCGACTGCGGCCGTCGCCAACGGCGGCGATGTGCTTGTGCCTCACGTCCTACGCGGGGTGGTCGACGAAGATGGCAATATCCTCCAGCGAGTGGAGCGCGAAGTGGCTCAGACGCTAAGCATCTCCGACGGAAACCTAGCGATTATGCGCGAAGCGATGCGGCAGGCGGCGGAGATAGGCACCGCCCAAAGCGGTGCCAGCCGGTTCGTCACCATCGCCGGAAAGACGGGGACGGCGGAGTTCGGCCCGCTGCCTGACGGCGGAGAGGATCATCCGACCCACGGCTGGTACACCGGCTTCGCCCCCTTCGCCAATCCAGAGATCGCTGTCGTCGTCTTCTTGCAACAGGGCAAGGGCAGCCGCGACGCCGGGCCGGTAGCCAGCCAGATCTTCGACTACTACTTCGGCCGCGAGCGGCTGGCGGAGGAGCGCCTGACGCCATGAACGCCCGCACGATGCGGCTCCGCGACCTCGACCCGATCCTGATGCTGGCGGCGCTGGCGCTGGTGGCCCTGGGCGCGCTGCTCATCCACAGCGGCAGCCTCAACCGCTTCGGGCCGCCCACCGTCTCCGATTTCTCCCACCCGGTCGTGCGCCAGGGGGCCTTCGCCGCGATCGGCCTCCTCCTCGCGCTCGTCATCGCGCGCATCGACTATCGAGGGCTGGGGTTCCTCACCCCCACGCTCTACGTCGTCAGCATCGCCGCGCTGCCCTTCGTGCTCGTCGTAGGCGAGGAGACGTTTGGGTCGCGACGCTGGATCCTGGTGGGC
>JACZTE010000098.1 GCA_022573935.1 Chloroflexota bacterium | reverse complement strand
GGTACAGGTACCCCTGGACGTGCCGGTGATCGCAGGAGCCGTAGCGAGACAAAGCGTGCAACCCACGTCTGAGAAGGCGCAGGCTTACTTCGAACGCTATACAGCGTTCAAGGAGGAGGATGGCAAGACGCTGCCGTTCGCCTCGTTCGTCTCGCTTTTGACCTATGACTTTACGTACATGCTAGTGGCAGCTATGCAACAGGCGGAGACGGTGGAGGACACCACGGCGATCTCCGCCGCGTTGGAGGGGATCCATTACAACGGCGTAGCGGAAGACGATCTGTTCTTCAATTCACGTCACCTCGCGGTCCTGGGCACCGACCCATGCGTTGTCACTAGTGAAGAAATTACCTGCCAACACATTCCCCCACCCCCGGAGGCCTTCGACTAATTGCACGGCGGGAGATGGGAAGCAGGGCCGAGGTCGAGTGAAGTCGAAGGGGCGGCCGGCTCGCTTTTCACGGTACACCAGTAACCTGGGGAAGTTCCCACTTCCGTGTTGTCGTGACGCGGCCTTGCGAGCGCCCCCTCGACGACGCGGCCATGCATTTCTGTACGCATCACCTGGTTGGTCTATCGAATGCCACAAGAGCTAACGGAGTTCTTTCAGCAACTGTTCAACGGCTTGATGATCAGCGGCGTCTACGCCCTGGTAGCGCTGGGCATCACTGTTATCTTCGGCCTCACAGGCATCGTGAAGTTCTCCGTGGGCGAACTCCTCACATTGGGCGCGTTTCTCACGTTCGCATTTTGGGAAGGAGGCGCGACGTTTTTCCTAGCCGTCCCGCTCGCTGCCATCGCCGTCGGCGGATTCGCTCTCCTGCTGGAGCGAGGCGCCTTTCGCTTCACCTTGGACCAGCCGATCAACGGCTTTATCGTCTCGCTCGGCCTGATCCTCGTACTGCAGAACGTGATCATCGAGGTCTGGACGACTGACCCCAGAGCCCTCCAGCCGCCGTTCACGCAGGTGTGGGAGGTGGGCGGAGTGCGCATGGCCGTGCAGCGCTGGTTCGTGGTATGGGTAGCGGTGGGGCTGATAGCCGCGCTCTTCCTGGTGCTGCGCTATACGAAGTACGGCCGGGCAATGCGGGCCTGCGCCGAAGACCGCGATGCTGCGGCGCTGATGGGTATACCTGTGGCCTTGGTGATCGCCGGTACCTTCGCCTTGGGTGGCGCCTTAGCGGCCACCGCCGGAGGTCTTCTGGCGTCCACGTCCATCGGCCTTATCCATCCCTACATGGGCGCCACCCTTCTTCTGAAAGGCTTCGCGGTGGCACTGGTAGGCGGCCTCGGTAATATCGAAGGGGCAGTGATGGCGGCCATATTGGTGGGCATGACCGAAACGATGGGTGCCGGGTACCTGGCCACTGAGTGGCGCGACGCGTATACCTTCGGTCTCATGATCCTGATCCTGCTGTGGAGACCCACGGGCCTCTTCCCGGCGCGCGGACGTCTGCAAGAAACCCTTCAGTAGGTTGGAATGAGGACATAGGGTTTGGCGACTGCCATCGGGAGACTGACCAACAGCATCACAAGGCAGTACCCACTGCCCGATCTCCTGAGCATTCGGTTGCCCTTGGCGATCCTCCTGATCTTACCTATCTTCGCCCCGATGCTCCTACCCTCTTCGCGTCTATTGAGTCTGGCCGTCACGGCGGGCATCTTCGTGATTCTGGCCAACGGCCTTCACGTAATCTTTAGCCATACCGGCCAGCTCTCGCTAGCGCACACCACGCTCTGGGGCTTGGGCGCCTACACGGCCGCCCTACTCTCTGTCCACTACAACTGGCCCACTGCGGCGCTGATCCCGGCGGCAGGGATCAGCGCTGCCCTGGGAGCGGTAGTCATTGGCATCCCTGCCTTCCGCACAGCGGGCTTCAGCTTCGCGATCATTACCTTCGCCTCCGCTGAGATCTTGCGCCTTGTGGGGAACAACTGGTCGAGTTTGACCAATGGGAGCATCGGCATCACCGTGCTCGCGCCGCCCAGCTCCATAGGGTCCATCGAGTTCAACACGTTTGACCTTCTGGCCAACTTCTATTACCTGACGCTGGCGTTTGTCTATCTCAGTCTGGTGGGGATCTTCCTCATTCGCCAGTCAAGCTTAGGTAGAACGTTTATCGCGATTCGGGAGAACGAATCTCTCGCCAGATCGGTGGGGATCAATGTTTATCTCTATAAGCTGATCGCCTTTGCCATTAGCGGCTTCTACGCGGGGGTGGCCGGCGTCTTCCTCATGTACCACCAGAAGCACATTGAGCCCGGCCCGTTAAGCCAGTTCGGCGCCTTCTTCACGATCCAGTTCCTGCTGATGATCTTGATCGGCGGGCGCTTTAGCATGCTGGGGCCAACCATCGGGGCCATCATCGCCGTCTTCGGGCCTGTGCTCATTAATGTCGCCTTCGGCGATGTTCTCGACTCCACGCGGATCCAGATCATCTTCGGGGGGGGGCTGGTGTTGACCGTGCTCTTCTCGCCTAACGGCGTTGCCGGTCAAACGAAGCAGCGGTTTGGTGCCACGGTGGACCGGCTGCGGCGGTACCAGGAGCGTCGGCAGGGCGCAAATGGCGGGCGGACTGCGTAGCCATGGCTGCTGTACTCACCGTTGAGGGGTTAGCGAAGAGCTTCAGTGGCGTCCGCGCTCTGGACGGTGTCGATGTCGAAGTACATGAAGGCGAGATCTTGGGGTTGGTGGGGCCCAATGGCTCCGGCAAGACCACCCTGTTCAACTGCATAACCGGCTTCGTGCGGCCCACGTCGGGAACTGTCTTATGGAAAGGGCGGAACATCACCCAATTGGCGCCTGACCAGATCGCTCGATTAGGAGTGGTACGCACGTTCCAGCAGAAAATGGTGTTCCCCAGAGCAACAGTCCGGGAGAACGTAGAGATGGCCTGGCGCGGCAAACGCAGGGGCGGCACCGGCCAGCAATTCAAGAGCTGCGACGACCTGCTCGACTTTCTGGGACTGGCACACCTTAAGGATCGACTTGCGACGGACATCCCCTTCGGCTCAGCACGAAACCTCGGGCTAGGGCTGGCGTTGGCGGCGAACCCCCGGCTCCTCCTGCTAGACGAGCCGGCCGGCGGCCTGAACCAGGACGAGGGGCAAGAGCTGGCGGACCTCATCGTCAAGATTGGGGAGCTCGGGATCACCGTCTGGGTAATCGAGCACGATATGCCGTTCATCATGTCGCTATGCGAGCGCATTATCGTGCTGCACTGCGGCAAAAGGATCGCCGAAGGCAGGCCTACCGAGGTCGCCAACGACCCAAACGTGATCTCAGTATTCTTGGGAGAGAAATTTGCTAAAGATTCGGCAACTTAGCAGCTTCTACGGGCCGATCCAGGCTTTGCGAGAGATTTCGCTTGACATAGACAGAGGCGCGGCCGTGGCTGTGCTTGGCCCCAACGGGGCGGGCAAATCGACGCTACTGCGCACAATCTCCGGGTTGGTGAAGCCCCGGTCAGGAAGCATTCTGTACCGGGAGCAGGAGATCGTCGGCCGCAGCACGCACGCCATCGTCAGACTCGGGATCGTTCATGTACCTGAAGGCCGTCGAATCTTCACCCAGATGACGGTCTTGGAAAACCTGATGATGGGGGCCTTTACCCTAGACGACAAAAAGGGCATCGCGGAGCACCTCGAGTCCATTTACGAGCTCTTCCCGGATCTGGGTGAGAAGCGCCGGCAGTTGGGAGGCGAGCTGAGTGGCGGCCAGCAGCAGATGCTCGCCATCGGCCGCGCGCTCATGAGCGAGCCGTCCCTCCTCCTCCTCGACGAACCTTCCCTGGGCCTCTCGCCCATTATGGTAGAGCAGCTGGGCAAGACGATCACCGCCATCCGTCAAGATCTGGGCATGTCGATCATGCTCGTAGAGCAGAATGCAGGGCTGGCCCTGGAGCTGACCGGCCGCGTCTATGTGATGCAGGCAGGACGTGTCGTCCTGAGCGGCGCCACCGACGAAGTCTCCATCGAGGAGATACGCCAGGCGTACTTGGGCGGCGTCTCCAACAGCTAGCGACCGGACGATTGCAACCGAACGACGCTCCTGATACAATGCACGGCCACTGAACATCGGAGCGTATACCGAGGGCCGCACACGCCATCGGTCAGAAAGAGCAGGGGGTGCAGAGCATGGCGCTGCTAGAAGGTAAAGTCGCCATCGTGACCGGTGCGGGCAGAGGCGTCGGTCGTGGAGAGGCGCTCGCGCTCGCCTCGCACGGGGCCCGCGTGATCGTCAACGACGTTGGCGTCGCCGTCGACGGATCGGGCGGCGAACAAGGGCCGGCCGAGGAGGTCGTCGAGCAGATCCGCGCCGCTGGCGGCGAGGCGGCTGCCAACTTCGAGAACATCTCGAGCTGGGACGGGGCGGAACGGCTGATCAAGCAGGCGATCGATACCTGGGGCCAGCTCGACATCCTGGTGAACAACGCGGGCATCCTCCGCGACCGGATCATCTGGAACATGACGGAGGAGGAGTGGGACGCCGTCATCAACGTGCATCTGAAGGGCACGTTCTGCACCACACGGCACGCCGTCGGCCACTGGCGAGCCAAGCACAAGGCGGGAGAGTCGGTCTCCGGCCGCCGCATCATCAACACCGCCTCGGCCGCGATGCTCGGCAACCCCGGCCAGGCGAACTACGCCGCCGCCAAGGGCGCTATCGCCGCGTTCACCCTGACCGTCGCCGTCGAGGTGCAGAGCATGGGCATCACCTGCAACGCGATCCGGCCCAGCGCAGCGACGCGAATGACGCAGGCCGTCGGCGCGGGCCCGCCGCCTGAGAGCTCAGACAAATCCGAGGAGTTCAACCCGCGCGACCCCGTCCATGTGGGCGAGTTCGTCTCCTACCTGGCGTCCGACGCCGCGCAGTGGATCTCCGGGCAGGTGTTCTCCGCGTACGGCGATAAGATGCACCTGACGAAGGGGTGGCACACCGTCAACACCATCGAAAAGCCGGGGGTCGGCTGGACCGCTGAGGAGCTGGTCGCGGCGATGCCGAAGCTTGCCGGCATGGCGCCGGTCTCGATGATCGAGCAGTTGGGCTTCGGTTAGGCGCAGAGGCAGATTCGGGAGAACGGAGGTACCGCCATGG
>JACZTE010000097.1 GCA_022573935.1 Chloroflexota bacterium | reverse complement strand
CTGTCAACCAGCTTCCCAGCCGTCAGGTGCGGATGCGCCTCAGAACCATGTGCTAAGCTTCGGTCGCAGCGGCAGCATGCCCATGGAGGGGCAGCCATGCCAATCGATCCCATAGACTACCAGGCGGCCCGAGAGGCCATGGTACGCGCCTTCCGCGCGGAGGTGCGCGACGAGCGCGTCCGCGCCGCGTTTTTCCGGGTGCCACGCGAACGCTTCGTGGCATCGGAGCTGCAACGCCACGCGTACGAGGACCGGCCCCTGCCGATCGGCCACGGCCAGACGATCTCGCAGCCGCTCATGGTGGCGATCATGACGCAGGCGATGCTGCTGCAGGGCGACGAGAAGGTGCTGGAAGTAGGCACCGGCTCCGGCTACCAGGCGGCGCTGCTCTCGCTCATGGCGCGCGAAGTGGTAAGCGTGGAGCGAGTGCCCGAACTGGCGGCATCGGCGCGGAGGCGGCTGGAGCTGCTCGGCTACGCCAACGTGCGCGTCGTCGTCGCCGGCGAGGCGCTGGGCTGGCCCGCGGAGGCGCCCTACGACGCGATTACCGTGGCCGCCGGCGCACCGGACGTGCCGTCTTCGCTCGTCGAACAGTTGGCGATGGGAGGCCGGCTGGTGGTGCCGGTGGGCGGCCGGCGCGTTCAGCAGTTGGTGCGAACGACCAAGTCGGAGCGGGGGATCAAGACCGAGCGCATGGGCGAATGCCGTTTCGTGCCGTTGATCTCGACCGACGGAGGCTGGTCAGACCGGGGAGATCGCCAAAACGGGCAGCAGCCCGTCGCCTGAAGCTGCGAGTCCGGCTCGCGCTTAAGGCCCTGACTTGGTCGAACAGCCTAGCCGGTAGCGGTGGTGACGGTTTCGCTCTGCGCTCCGACCCGCTCGGCATCCGGCTGCGGGGCGCCAGACAGCACGCGCAGAAAGGCGAGCAGCTCCGGTGCGCGCAGAGGCTTGTGGATCACCAGATCGGCCAAGTCCCGCGCGAAGACATCGCGTTCGCTCCACCAGCCGCTCAGCACGACGACACGAGCGGCCGGCCAGGAGCAGCGGGCCAGTCGCACGGCTTCAGACGGTGCGATGGCGCCGTCCAAGTCCACGCCCACCCAATGGTACGCGTCTGCGGCCTCGGTCAGCGCCTGCTCGAAGTTCGCGCGCACGTCGAAGGGGAGCGTAGATTCGGCGCATCGGCCCAGCTCTCGGCGAAACGCGCGCGCCAACGCACGGTCAGCGGTGATCAAAAGCCCGTTGAGCGGCCCGCTGGACAGGCCAGCCGATAGCGCGCTCGCAGGCTTAGCCGCGGCCCGATTCGGGGACTCCGTTCGCAAATGCTGCGGTATCTCGACCTCGCACGGCATGGATTCACCTCCTTGTGTCCATCTGGCGATCGACAAAATATTGCTGGGAACGGGTTAGGGGAGTCAGGCCAAGCCGACCAAATTGTAGGCACAAAAATAGCAGGGCGAGGGCGCGACCCTCGTCCCGCTCACGCTGGTCGACGCCTCCTCCAGATGCCTACGAGGTTAGCTGACGGGTTCGGCCTGAAGGAGCTGGCCTATTCCTCCGACGCATCGAAGGGAATTCACCCCAGTTCTCGTGGTTCCCCCGTTCCCCTCCTCAGGGATTCGGCAGGCGGGTATGTAATTGTCCTTTCGGGAAGCTATGTTACTACAGTTGCCCTGGCCTGTCAATTTGAGCGGCCAGTTGGTAGTGGATCATTTGAACGCTTCGCGTGCGTCTCCGTAGGCGAGGCTTTCTAGCCTCGCCGCCGCCGAGCCTGGAAAGGCTCGGCTACCGTATCGATGCGCAGGGGCCGCCCTTGCGGGCGGCCCCTCGTCATGTTCTGGCTGCTGTTCGAGCTGCGCTGCCTAGTAATCCATCGGTGGCGGCGCGGCCATCGGCGCGGCCCCCGGCGCCTCGGGGATCTCCGTTATCATCGATTCGGTGGTGAGCACCATGCCGGCGATGCTGGCCGCGTTCTCCAGCGCCGTCCGCACCACCTTCATCGGGTCGATCAGCCCCCTCTTCAGCATGTCGACGTACTCGATCTTATCCGCGTCGAAGCCGAAGTTAGGCTCCTTGGACTGCTTTACGGCCTCGATCACGACGGAGCCTTCCTCACCGGCGTTCTCCACGATGAGCCGCATCGGCTCCTCCAGCGCCTTCTTCAGGCTGGCGACGCCGGTCCGCTCGTCGTCTGACAGCTTCTTCTCCAGCTTCTCCAGCGCGGGGATGCAGCGGATGATCGCCACGCCGCCGCCGGGAACAACCCCCTCCTCCACCGCGGCTCGGGTGGCGGAGAGCGCGTCCTCTACCCGCAGCTTCTTCTCTTTCAGCTCCACCTCCGTCGCGGCGCCAACCTTGATCACGGCCACCCCGCCGGCCAGCTTCGCCAGCCGCTCCTGGAGCTTCTCCCGGTCGAAATCGGACGAAGCATCGTCGATCTGAGCCTTGATCTGCTTAATGCGAGCCTGGATCGCCTCATCGGAGCCGTGGCCCTCGATGATCGTCGTGTCCTCCTTGCTCGACACCACCCGGCGCGCCCGGCCGAGGTCGGCCACCTGGGCGTTATCCAGCTTGCGGCCCATCTCCTCGGTGATGAACGTGCCGCCGGTCAGCACGGCGATATCCTCGAGCATCGCCTTGCGCCGGTCGCCGAAGCCGGGGGCCTTGATGATCAGCGCGTTGATCGTGCCGCGCAGCTTGTTCACCACCAGCGTCGCCAGCGCCTCGCCGTCGCAATCGTCACAGACGACGACGAAGTTCTTCGTCACCTGCAGCACGCGCTCCAGCACGGGCAGAATATCGCCGACGGCGGAGATCTTCTTGTCGGTAATGAGGATATAGGGGTCGTCCAGGGACGCCTCCATGCGCTCTGAGTTGGTGACGAAGTATGGGGAGACGTATCCTCGGTCAAACTGCATCCCTTCGACGAATTCCGTCTCTAAGTGCAGCCCTTTGGACTCCTCGACGGTGATCACACCGTCCTTGCCCACCTTCTCCATCACCTCGGCGATCGTCTCGCCCACCGCGACGTCGTTAGCGGAGATCGAGGCGACCTGGGCGATCTGCTCCTTGCCCGTCACCGGCTCCGCCATCGCGCCCAGCGTATCAACCACCGTCTCCACACCCTGCTGGAGGCCGCGCTGGAGGGCCAGCGGATTCGCGCCGGCGGCCACGTTCTTCATCCCCTCCCGTACTAGCGCCTGAGCCAGTACCGTCGCGGTCGTGGTGCCGTCGCCGGCGACGTCGTTCGTCTTGCTGGCGACCTCTTTCACGAGCTGGGCGCCCATGTTCTCGAACGGATCCTGCAGCTCGATCTCCTTTGCGATCGAGACGCCGTCATCAACCACCGCCGGCGGCCCGAACTTCTTCTCTAGAATCACCTTGCGGCCGCGCGGCCCAAGCGTCACCTTGAGGGCATCGGCGAGGGCATCAACGCCGTTCTTAAGAGAGCGTCGCGCTTCCTCATCGAAAATTAACTGCTTCGCCATATAACTGACTCCTTCTCAGTACCTTAGTTAAGAACGGACGCTGGACTTAACCGACCTTGCAGAGCACGTCCTTTTCCGACAAGACGATGTACTCTTCTCGGTCGATCTTGATCTCCTGGCCAGAGTATTTGGCATAGAGAACACGGTCGCCGGCCTTCACGTCCATCGCGATGCGCTTGCCGTCGTCGTCCAGGCGGCCCGGTCCGGCTGCGATGACCTCGCCCTGCTGCGGCTTCTCCTTCGCCGTATCCGGAATCACGATGCCACTCGATAGCACCTCTTCTTGCTCGACAGCCTTGATCACCAGCCTGTCGCCCAACGGGATCAGCTTCATTTTGCTCTTTGTTGCCGTGGCCATGAGGGGATCTCCTTTCACATACGGGTATCTGATACATTAGCACTCTCATGGCGAGAGTGCTAATGCCATCTCATCTTACGTCACGTAGCGAGCAGGCGCAAGGCGTTCTGTCCATGTCTCAGAGCGTCCCTGCGCAGCCAAAGCCGTTCATACCGATACACCATCTGTTTAGTTTATCTATCTCAACATAGCTCTGTATATCGCCCCTCTCCTACAAGGAGGGCTGCGCTGGCTGCTCATTTCTCCAGGGCGGTGCCTCTCCTCGTTGACCCACGCGCGCCAGCTTCGTATACTGGCCTAGGCTTCATGCGAGCAGAACGGAGGCAGTGTGCCCAAGCGTACCTATCAGCCGAAACGAATTCCCCGCAAGCGAGTTCACGGTTTTCGGGCGCGCATGAGCACCCCCGGCGGCCGAAACGTGCTGCGGGCACGCAGACGAAAGGGCCGGAAGCGGCTCTCTGTCTAGCTCTCGTTTCGCCGGGCTTTCTTGGGCCACGGCATGCGCCGAGCACAACGGCTGAGTCGCCGCAGCGAGTTCGCCGCCGTCTATCGTCGCGGCCGGCCGTATCGAAGCGAGTTGCTGATCTTGCGCGCATTGCCTTCCGACCAGCCGCTGAGCCGCTTCGGCTACACCGCGAGCAAGGCGGTAGGAAACGCCGTGAAGCGCAATCGGCTGAAGCGAAGGCTCCGCGAGGCCATTCGCTCGCTGCAGATAGCTTCGGGCTGGGACGTGGTACTGAACGCCCGTCGCGGCGCGGCGGAGGCCGATTATCACGAGCTGCGCGCATCGGTGGCCGGCCTCATGATCCGAGCCGGCCTGCTGAAGCCAGAGGAAGGATCCTAAATGACGACACGGCTTGCGCTGGCGACGATACGATGGTACCAGGGCGCGTTCTCGAGCGGAATGCCGCCTGCGTGCCGGTTCCAGCCGTCCTGCTCGCACTACAGCTACTCGGCGATTGAGAAGTACGGCGTGGTGAAGGGAAGCTTCCTAACGCTGCGGCGATTGGCACGCTGCCACCCATTCCACGCGAGAGGTTATGATCCAGTGCCCTAACGGCGTCCCTGCACGTCGGGGCGTCGACGATGTTTCACGTGAAACGTTCACGGCTAAGCGTCGAACCACGCCACGGGCGTCTCGCCGTCTCGCTTCGCTGGCGCTCCTCGTACTCGCAGTCTCGGGGATCCTGCTCACCGCCTGCACATCTATCGCATCGCCGAGGGGCTGGGCTTCGCCGGTCCAAAGCGATGATCTGCTGCTCATCAGCCATCGCGAGGATCTGTTCGCGCTCGATCCGGAGACGCTGATCGAGAGCTGGCGCTT
>JACZTE010000096.1 GCA_022573935.1 Chloroflexota bacterium | reverse complement strand
TTCAGCTTGAATGCCGCCTCTTTGGTATAGGCGCGGAACCCGCTGGAGACATCCACGTCCGGCATGCGGAGTAGCCTCTGCATGATGAAGTTCGCGATGCGGTTGCCATACTTGTTGACGGCGCGCATTCGCAGGCCCGTCAGCACGCGGTTGCCGACGACGATCTCCGCCTCGTTTCGTAGCAGCGGTTGAATCAGGTCAGGAATGCGCGATTGGTCGTAATGGTTATCAGCGTCCGTGTTGACGATGATGTCCGCCCCGCGGCGCAGCGCCTCCCGCAGCGCCGTCCGGAACGCCGCCGCCAGGCCTTGGTTTCGCCCATGCGAGACGACGTAATCCGCACCAGCGGCCCTCGCCACCTCGACCGTGCCATCGGTGGAACCGTCGTCCACGACGAGCACTTCGACCGAAGCGATGCCGACAATAGATCGCGGCACCTCGGCGATGACCTCGGCGATGTTGGCCTCTTCGTTATAGGCGGGGATGGTGACGATGAGTTTCACGAGTTGGAGTGCCTCCTGCTCTCCTTATATACGACGATGCACCAGCGGGATCTTGTCTCCGCAAGTAGCTTGAGAGATGCGTATTGTGGGGAGGCGGTGGCTTTGGTCCCGCCTCCCCGCAAAGCGTTTGCTAAACTCTCGGCTCGCGCCGCGTGTAGCGCATGGCGAACACGCCTGCGCCAGCAAGGGTCACGCCCACTGCGGCTAGCAGGACGATCTGTAGCTGGCTGTCCGAGCCAACCGGCTCGATGTAGCCGCCGGTACCCGTCTGCGGCAGTGACGCCGGCGGATCGGCAGGCCCTTCAGCCCCCGCGCCGACATCACTATCGGTCTCCTGACCGGTAACGATGGCCGGAGAGCTGATACTGAACACGAGCAGCCCGCCCATCGCCACAAGGACGGCCAGCGCGGTCACCAAGCGGCCTCTCAGTAAGATCATGTTGTTACCTCCCGCGTACTGAATACAGATATCGATTGCACAAAGAGTTCACTATCCTTAGTGCCTATAGAGATAGTCGGTCAGCCGAGGGCAGACTTAACCCCTTTAGGCTTAGATTCGGCCTGAATGTAGAATCTCAGGCACTTCTCCGCTGTAGGAGGGTGATTCCCCTAAGGGCAGTAGTAGACGAGCCGCCCGCGGATGACGGGCAGCGTGCAGCCGGCGGCTCTTTACAGCGCCTCAGCACCGCTAATGATCCGCGACCCGTTGTTCGGCCAGCTATCGCTTCTCGTATACTAAGCGTGTGCCACTAGAGAAGGCGTTCGCGATCAAGGCCGAGCCAGCCGCCATCTGGCGCGCCCTCACCGGCGAGCTCGAGGTTGCCGACGAGACGAACTACACCGTCGAGCGGGCAGTCCCGAACGAGCTCCTCTCGCTCTGGGTGGATCTACAGGGCGGCATCCGCGCCATCCTCACGTACCGGATCAACCCACGCGAAGAAGACACGGAGGTAGTAGCGACGATGGAGCCGCAGGGGCTCCGCTACGTGCTCTCCCGCATCCTCACCATGGGCCGCATCGACACCAACTACGAGCTGCTGCTGGTAGAGGGTCTCGCGAACCTGAAGCAGACGGTGGAGTTTGGCGACGAGCGGCCGGCAGAGCCGCAGACGAGCGAGGGTTAATTGCGCTTGACGACAGGCTAAGGCCTGCCCCACAAGGCTAACGCCCGTCCCAATAGACGACTAATCGACTTCTTCTAGTGCCTTCTCTGCCAGGTTGAGGATTCGGTGCTCGTTGTCGTGAGTGAGCCGCTTTCGTGCCTCCGATATCGAGAACCAGCGAGCCTCGTCGGCTTCGTGATCGTGATCGTCCGTCGAGCCGTCGATGTAGCGCAGGAGGAAGAAGTAGACGAACTTGTGGACGCGTTCCGGGCCATCGCCGTAGTCCCAGACGTACCAATACTCGATCCTATCGAGCGGCTGGAGGATCTCGCCGCGCAGGCCGGTCTCCTCGGCTACTTCGCGGCGGGCGGTCTCCTCCCGCTCCTCCCCCTCTTCGATGATTCCTTTGGGTAGCTGCCAGATCTTGCCGCCGTTGGTAGCGATGAGGCAGATCTGGGGCGCGCGCTCCTGCCGGCGGTAGATGATGCCGCCGGCGGATATCTCCATCCTCTTCTTCACGAGTTCATCCGCTCCTCGCTATTCCCGTGGGGCGGAGATTCGGAGGAAGAGCCGACGGGGACAGAAGAATTGCTAGGGGCGCTTTGAGGTTGCAGCTGTGGCGTTGGCGGTGTCCAAACCTTCAAGTCCTGTACTACGTCACGATAGAAGCGATCTAGGAGAGATGAGATATCGCCTATGAAGCTCCCCTTCCCGGATCTCCGCTTCGACCCAACACTAGAAGATAGCGCAAGTGTGAATAATCGCGGAGCATGGTCACGTTCCTTGAGTAACCGCTTCGTATCCTCCGTGATCCGACCAAGCAGGTCTGAAGATGTGGCCCGGGTTCGGTGGAATGCCACGTCGAGACGTAGCTCAGGCGGTGCGCTTCGCAGCTGTCGCAGCAGCCAATTAACTCGGGCCGAAGATCGCTTCAATTCTGGAGCCGCTAGCTCGATCGAGGCTGTCGCAGTCATATTCCTGAGGTTCGCCCCCAAGTGAATGGGACCCACTGTGTTAGGAATCCTAATTCCGGCGGAGAACGTGCCACTGTCGACTAGCTCGCGTGCAAGAGCAACGGTCCTGGAGTCAGGATCGTCGAGCTCCTTCCTGCTAAGCACCGGTCGAACTTCTTGGCCCAATCGAGCCGCTAAATCCAGGCAGAGGAACTGGACGAGTTGATCCCAGCGCCCAGCGATTTCCTCTACTCCGTCGTCCGACAACCTGAGTGTCTCTTCTCTGGCAGCGCTCCTCACGGTTACCCAATTAGGTCCCATGTCTTCAAAGGCCACGGCACCGGACCCCTCGAATTGCAGATACCGTATCAATTCGCCGAGGATCCAAGCCTGATCAGGATCGCTAACACCTTGGTGATCCTTCACCATCTGAGCCAGGGTCAAGATACGAGTCCACGAGGCGTGAAATAGTGGCGCCTTTTTGAACTTCCTTCCGACTTTGATGGGATGGTGACCGGCCATCTGTACGATCTGATTGCTAATAGTAAGCAGGCCATCGAAGTCGTTTTCGCGGACGATCTCGAGGTAGTTTTCGATCTGCTGCCGTGTGAGTTCCGCTGTCCCTGTCTTAACTTCGACAAGGAGAGTCCATATCCTCTTCCCACGCTGCACCCTAATCAGCCCATCAACTCGGAATTTTCTGTCATCAGCAAGCTCGAACGGAACCTCGCAGTAGGTAGAGATCGTACCTGCAGGTGCTCCCAACGGTGCCAGGTTGGCCCGGCCAAACTCTTTTACCGCCCCTAATACAGCTAAGAGCGCAGACGCGGATCTCCTCTCCTTTTCCTCCTGGCCTCCAAGGCCAGAGATTGGGATAAGCCGCGCCCTGTGCCAAGTGTCCTCATTCATATTGATCGTTCCTCGCGCACGCCCACTTCAACGAACGTAGTTGGTACGCGCCCTTCATCATATCGCGTTCGCCCGGCTTGCGTCATGTCCCGATTGTTGTATTATGCCCTGGAATCCCCAGGCGCCTCGTTCGTAAAGGAGCCCACCCGATGGAGTTCGGACTACATTTGCCCCACGTCGGCCCGCTGGCTACCCGAGAAGGCATCACGGCGTTCGCCCAACTCGTGGAGAAGCTCGGCTTCGATGCGCTGTGGGTGAGCGACCACATCGTCGTGCCACGCTCAGTCGACTCGCGCTACCCGTACAGCCGCGATGGCTCGTTTCCGGTATCGCCCGATGTGTCGCTGATGGAGCCGATAGCCACGCTGCTCTTCGCCGCCGCCGTCACCGAGCGGGTAAAGCTGGGCACAACGGTGCTCGTACTCCCCATGCGCAACCCCATCGTCACAGCGAAGCAGCTCGCCAGTCTGGACGTCCTCTCGAACGGACGGCTCATCTTGGGAGTGGGCACCGGCTGGATGGAGGAAGAGTTCCAGATGCTGGGCGTGCCGTTCAAGCGACGCGGGGCGCGCACGAACGAGTACATCCGGCTCATGAAGGCGCTCTGGACCGAGGAGAACCCCTCGTTCGAAGGGGAGTTCTGGCAAATAAAGGATGTGGGCTTTAACCCGAAGCCGCTGCAGAAGCCGCACCCGCCCATCTGGACGGGCGGCCACAGCGCGCCGGCGCTGCGCCGGGCGGGCAGACTGAGCGATGGCTGGCACGCCGTGGGCGTGAGTCCGGACACCCTGCGCGAGCAGTTCAAAGAGGTGCAGCGCCACGCCGAGAAGGCTGGCCGCGACCCGGCTAGCCTGACCCTGAGCGTCCGGCCGCGGGTGCGGATGGACGACCCAGCTAAGACGATCGAGCTGTTGCGGAGCTATCGTGAGGTAGGCGTGAGCCACGTCGTGCTGGAGATCTTCGCGCCCGATATGGATCGGGTGCGGTCGCTGATGGATACGCTCGCGAACGAAATTCGGCCGCAGGTGCTCGCCTAGCGCGCCGGCGTCACCCCAGCGATGGCGGTAGGGCGCTTCTTCGGCAGCCGCTCCAGGTAGGCGTGGATCGCCTCGGCCGCCCGGCGGCCATCGGCGAGCGCGGTTACCACCAGGTCCGCCCCGTTCACGCAGTCGCCACCGGCGAAGACGCCGGGGCGCGTCGTCCGCCCAGTCGGCCGGTCGATGACGACCAGGTCTCGCTCGTGCTGCACCTTGGCGCCCTCCGGCAGCTCCTCGTCAGCGCGATAGCCGATAGCGACGACGACGGTGTCCGCCTCCACCGTGAACCGCTCGCCCGTAGGCTCCGGCCGCCGCCGTCCCGACTCGTCCGGCTCTCCCAGCCGCATCCGCTCGAACTGCACCCGCGCCACCGGACTTTTCACACCGATAGTGTGCTGCCTCCAGCGCTTCAGCACACGCGTTGGCAGGGGCGGCAGCGAGACCCACCTTGCGCAGCAGTGGAAGGTCGTTGATATCGTCGCCCATAAACGCAACTTCATCGAGACTACAGCCCACCTCGGCTGCGATTCGCTCGGCCTCGACCACCTTTTCACGCACTCCCTGCACGATGTGGCCGATCCCGAGATCCTCGCAGCGGATCTGTGTGACTTTGTCGTCGCGACCGCTAATCACAGCCACCGGAAAATCGAGCAGTTCCCGCATCAGCACGATCGCGTGCCCGTCGTGAATATCGAAACGCTTGGTCACACTGCCGTCGGGGGCAATGTACACCCTTCCGTCGGTGAGCACCCCATCCACATCCAGAATCAGCAAGCGCACACGCTTGGCTCGCCGCGAAGGGCTGT
>JACZTE010000095.1 GCA_022573935.1 Chloroflexota bacterium | reverse complement strand
CTTGGACTTACGAATGTGGACGTGCAGAGCGAAGCCATGCGCAACATCTTTCTGTTCCTCTGGGAACGCATCCAGGAACACAAGGACCACCCTCAGGACGACCTGATCAGCTACCTGCTATCGGCGGAAGTGGACGGCAAGCCCGTTGAGGAAACGCACGTCCTGGGAACCTGCTTCCTGATACTGTTGGCTGGGATCGACACGACGTGGAGTTCGATCGGGTCGGCGCTCTGGCACCTGGCACAACACCCCGAGGACCGGGCGCGGCTGATAGCGGAGCCCGAGCTGATAACGTCGGCCGTGGAGGAGTTTCTACGGGCGTACTCGCCCGTGACGATGGCACGTGTGGTCACAGAGGATTACGAGTACAACGGCTGCCCGATGTCAGAGGGCGACAAGGTCATCATGAATTTCCCCGCCGCGAACCGCGATCCGGCGAAGTTCAAAGACCCTGACAAGTTCATCATTGATCGCGAGGAGAACCCGCATATCGCGTTCGGCGTGGGGATCCACCGCTGCGCCGGATCGAACCTGGCGCGGATGGAGATGCGCGTATCGATAGAGGAGTGGCTGAAACGCATCCCCGAGTTCCGGCTCGAGGATCCGGAGGCGGTCACGTGGGCCGGCGGACAGGTACGCGGCCCGCGGACGATGACCGTGGTGTGGCCGTAATGCGTGTCCGAGTAGACGCCGACAAGTGTCAGGGGCACAACCGGTGCATCCAGATAGCGGACGAGCTGTTCGACGTCGACGACTACGGCGACGCGCACGAGCGCAACGATGGCGTCGTGCCGCCGGAGCTCGAGGCGAAGGCCAGGCTGGCGGTGAAGAACTGCCCCGAGCTGGCGATCAGCATCGTCGACGATACCGGCTAGCGGCCTCTGAGACTGGCATGGGCGAGTTGCCGGAGGCGCCAGGGTAGCTCAGGAGGCCACATGTCCCTCAACGAACTGCAAGCGAAGATCGACGCCTCCATCCGCAACGCCTCGCCTCTCACCAGGGAGCTCTTCGCTGAAGGTCATATGAACGCTGAGGCCGTTCGAGATTTCGTCAATCGGGTGATGAGCGCCAGCATCGCCACCGTGGGCCCAGCGGGACGACCGCATGCCTCCCTTACCCTCGTCGCCTGCTCCAACGACGGCCAGGTCTACTTCGCCGCCAACCAGCGTTCCGTCTTGTTTCGCAACCTCCAGCGCTCGCCCTACGTGGCGCTCACGGTCGATGCCGAGGGGCACGGCCTTATGGCGCAGGGCCGCGCAGAGCTGGCAGGATTCGCTGCCGACCTGCGCGATAGCCTTATTCGCCAGCTCGACGCGCTCATGAAGCGAGGGCGCTGGGCTCCCGCAGACTGGGAAGGGGCCGTCTTTCGGGTCCAGCTCGAGCGCATCTTCGCCCGATAGCCCGCAGCCAACGCCCGCATATACGGCCATTTGTTCTACGGCTGGCCGCGTGCTAAGATAGCCCCACCTTCCGCACGAGGAACCACATGCCCCGCAGCTACGTCGCCCTCGACCTGGAGACGACCGGGCTCGCCCCCGACCGCGACGCCATCACCGAGATCGGCGCCGTCCGCTTCGACCTCGACGGCGGCAGCGAGACGTTCAGCACGCTCGTCGACCCAGGGCAGCCTATCCCCTACCGCATTCAGCGGCTCACCGGCATCGGCGATAACGACGTCGCCGGCGCGCCCCAGTTCGCCGAGATCGCCGCCGACCTGGAGGCGTTCATCGGCGGCGACCCGGTCGTCGGGCAAAACATCCGCTTCGACCTGGACTTTCTCGAACGACAGCGGCTGCGACCGCCCGGCCCCGCCTACGACACGCAGGAGCTGGCGAATCTCCTCATGCCCTCGCTGAGCGAATACAGCCTGGGCGCCATCGCCCGCCACCTGGGGATCGAGTTCCCCGTCCAGCACCGCGCCCTGGCCGACGCCGAGGCGGCCCGCCGGGTCTTCCTCGCCCTGCGCGAGCGGCTGGCGGCGCTGCCGCCGACGCTGCTGGCCGAGGCGGAACGCATCGCATCGCTCACGGACTGGCCGCTGCGCTACCTGCTACGCGAAGTGTCGGAGGAGCGGCCGGTGGCAGGCGACGCGGAGACGCCGGGCCTGGTGCACGGCGCAGTGCGCGCGCCGCAGAGCGCCGGAAAGGCGCTATCGCCTGAACGGGACGGCCCAACCCCAATCGACACAGCGGCGATCGAGGAGCTGCTCACCAAGACCGCGCCCGGCGTGATCGAGGAGTTTGAAGAGCGGCCGCAACAGGTAGCGATGGCCAGCGCCGTCGGCGACGCCCTCAACCAGGGCGGCCAGCTCATGGTCGAGGCGGGCACGGGCATCGGCAAATCGCTCGCCTATCTGCTACCCGCGGCCCGCTACGCGCTGCGCAACGGCAGCCGCGTGGTGATCTCCACCAACACGATCAACCTGCAAGAGCAGATCATCGGGCAGGACATCCCCATCGTGCAACGGCTGCTGGCGAACGGCGCATCGGGCGGCGAGGAGCTGCGGGCGGCGCAGCTCAAGGGCCGCCGCAACTACCTCTGCCTGCTGCGCTGGTCGAACCTGCGCCGCTCATCGACGCTCTCGACCGAGGAGGCGAAGCTGCTGGTGCGCCTCCTCCTCTGGCTACCGAACACCGACAGCGGCGACCGGGCCGAGCTTCGCCTCTCGCGGGACGAGGAGACGCTCTGGAGCCGCCTGAGCGCCCAACACCAGGGCTGCCTCTCCACGCCCTGCGCCTTCGTCAAGGACGGCTCCTGCTTCCTGCTCCGCGCCCGCAGGCGGGCCGAGGCGGCGCACCTGCTGGTAGTAAACCACGCCCTCCTCCTCTCGGACGTCGCCGTCGGTGGCGGCGTCATCCCCGAGTACGACCACCTCGTCGTCGACGAGGCGCAGCACCTGGAGGAGGAGGCGACCAGCCAGTTCGGCTTCCACGCCCAGGAGAGCGACCTGACCGCCTTCCTCGACCGCGTGGCGGGGAAAGGCAGCGGCCTCGTGTCCAGCCTGCGCAACGCGGCCCGCGGACTGGCCTCGCAGATGGCCGGGACGCGAGAGCTGCTCGAGCTCGCCTCGCGCGCGGACGACGCCGTCGAGAGCGCCCGCGAGCGGCTGCCCGACTTCTTCCTGCGGCTGTCCGGCTTCATGCGCCAGCAACGCTCCGGCGAGAACGGCTACGACGACCGGCTGCGCCTGAATCGGGCGATGCGCGTTCAGCCCGACTGGCCGGAGGTGGAGCTGGCCTGGGAGAACCTGAGCGCCACCCTCGGCCAGGTGCTCTCGACCCTCGGCCTCCTGCGCACGGGTCTCGAGTCGCCCGACGCCGCTACCCTGCTCGACCACGAATCGCTGCAGGCGGAGGCGGGCGAGCTGCTCCAGACCGGCGAGACGCTGCGTCAGGGCATCGCCGACATCGTGTTGAAAGACGATCCCGAGACGATCTGCTGGCTGACGCAGCAGCGCAACGACGAGGGCGTCGATCTCTCCAGCGCGCCGCTGCAGGTGGCAACGCTGCTGGAGGAGCGGCTCTTCTCGCAGAAGGAGACGACGGTGCTCACCAGCGCCACGCTCACGACGGAAGGAGAGTTCGACTACCTGCGCCAGGGACTGGGCCTGGCGGACGCGGACGAGCTGCTGCTCGGCTCGCCCTTCGACTACGCCACATCGACGCTGGTGCTGGTGCCGCAGGACATGGCGTTGCCCAACGAGCGCGGCTACCAGGCCGCCCTCCAGCAATCGATTATCGAGCTGGTGCGGGCCAGCCGCGGACGGGCGCTGGTGCTCTTCACCTCCCACGCCAGCCTGCGGGCGACGCACGCGGGCATCAAGCAGGCGCTGGAGGAGGAGCAGATCCTGGTGCTGGGCCACAACATCGATGGCACGCCCCGCCGGCTGCTCCAGTCGCTGCGCGATCAGCCGAACACCGTCGTGCTGGGCACCGCCAGCTTCTGGGAGGGCGTGGACGTCGTCGGCGAAGCGCTGTCGCTCCTCATCATCGCCCGCCTCCCCTTCGCGGTGCCGAGCGACCCGATCTTCAAAGCGCGCTCGGAGCTCTTCGACGAGCCCTTCAACGACTACGCCGTGCCGCAGGCGGTGCTGCGCTTCAAGCAGGGCTTCGGCCGGCTGATCCGGCGCAAGACCGACCGCGGCGTGATGGTGGTGCTGGACGGGCGGCTCCACAGCAAGGCCTACGGCGGGGCGTTCCTGCGCTCGCTGCCGCCGTGCACCGTCCGGCGGGCGCCCCTGCGCGAGATGCCGGGCATGGTGGGCGAGTGGCTGGGCGACGAACGCTGACCAAGCTGCGCCCGCTGCGGGAGGGCGACCTGGCGGGGTTGGCGCGCTGGCTGCCGCAAACGGCGGCCGATCTGGGCTGCCCTCGCTGGGCGAGCGAGGAGCGCCTGCACGATGCGATCGACAAGCAGGGCGTCCTCGTCGCCGTGGAAGGCGAGCCTGTAGCCTTCGTCGCCTACGAGACCGGCGCGCCGAAGCGAGGCTCGGCCCGCGTGCGGCTCCTGGCCGTGGCGCCCGACCAGCGCCGGCTCGGCATCGGCGGGCGGGCGGCGCTGGCCCTGGAGAAGCGGCTCGCCGGGTCGTCGAAGCGGCTGTACGTGCTCGTGCCATCGAAGCTGGGGCTAACCTTCTACTTCTGGCTACGGCTGGGCTACCGGCCCCTCACCCAGCGAGAATGGCCGGCCCCGCCCGAGGAGCCGCCCTCGGCATGGATGGTGCGCTCGCTAGGCTAACGGCCTCGGCGGGCGACGAAGAGGCGCGTCACCATGTGCGCCAGGCCAAAGGCAACGCCGAAGAGCGCGCCGAAGAAGAGTACGTCTGCGCGAAAAACCACGGACAGCAGGATGACCGCTAACGCCCCGCAGGCGAACGCGAAGAAGACGGGAAAGGAGCGCCAGCGCCAGTCGGGAAGCTGCGGCGTGGCCTTCGCCTGTGGCTGCTCAGGCCCAGCGGCGCTCCCAGCGCCACCGCCGCCACCCCGGTGGCGGCGACGCCTTCGCTTCCTCCGCGATCGCTCCTCGACCATCACGTTCGCTTCCGGTAACGGCGGCGAACGGCACGCTGCCGCAGGACACGTGGCTTAGGCGCAGACTCGGGCTCGTCGCCCGCGAGGCATCGCTGGCAGGCGAACTCCAGCGCTAGGAACTGCTCATTGATCCACACGCTGCCACAGTCCTTGTCCTCTGTATCGTTGCGCTGGTTGAGATGGAATCGATCACCGCACGAGTGGCAGACGGAGGACGCTTTCTCGTCCGCCTCTTCGCCGCAGACGACGCAGGACAACTGCTCAGCCACGCCGCACCCCGGCCAGCCGCTTCTTCTTC
>JACZTE010000094.1 GCA_022573935.1 Chloroflexota bacterium | reverse complement strand
GCCGCCCACTCGCTCCCCGGCATCAGCTGTCCGTACAGCCCGGTCGTTTTGATAGCCGTGCGCGCGATGCGCTGGGTCAGCTCCGATGCGTAGAGCTTGGTCATCGAGGCCTCATGGTTCGGCACCAGCCCCTTGTTCTGCATCGTCACCACTCGATAGGAGAGCAACCTCGCGACGTTCGCCTCCACCAGCCGGTCCGCCAACTCATAGCGCAGCGTCGCCTGGCTCTCGAGGGTGGACTGCCGGTCCTTCGTGTGCTCCTTAGCGAAGTCGATCAGGCCTTCTACCTGGAGCCGTAGACCCACGGCCGAGCCGATGCTCGAGCGCTCGAAGTCGAGCGTGGTGACGCCGATATACCAGCCGCGGTTCTCCTCGCCCACCAGGTTCTCGGCCGGCACGCGCACGTTGTCGAAGAACACCTCGTTGAAGGCGGCGCTACCGGTCATGTTCACCAGCGGCCGCACCGTCACGCCCGGCGACTTCATATCGATCATGAAGTAGCTGATCCCCTTGTGTTTCGGCGCGTCCGGGTCCGTCCGCGCGAGCATGAACATCCAGTGGGAGTACTGAGCGCCGGAGATCCAGATCTTCTGGCCGTTGATCACGTAGTCGTCGCCGTCGCGCACGGCCCGTGTCTGCAGCGAGGCGAGGTCCGAGCCGGACTCCGGCTCGCTGAAGCCCTGGCACCACTGCACCTCGCCAGAGAGGATGCGGGACAGATGCTCCTGCTTCTGCTCCTTAGAGCCGTGGACGATGAGCGTTGGGCCGATCATGGAGGTGCCCATGCCCCCTACCTGGGGCGCCCGGTTCTCCGCGAACTCCTCGTTCATGATGAACTGCTGCATCACGCTGAAGCCGGCGCCGCCGTACTCCTGCGGCCAGGCCGGAGCGATCCAGCCCTTGTCGGCCAGCTTCGTGCGCCACTCTTTCAGCTCCCCAAAGCGCGAACGAACGTCGCCGCGGCCGCCTCCTTCGTATGCGCTGATGCCGCGAAAGCGATCCGGCAGCTCTTTTTTCAGAAACTGACGCACCTCTTGTCGAAAAGCTGCCTCTTCGGGTTTGTCGCGAAAGTCAATCCCTGTTCCTTGTTCCTCGTTCCCCGAGCGGTCAGTTCTTAGGCATCGACAGGCCGCGTTGGGCGATAATGTTACGCTGCACCTCGCTCGTGCCGCCGCCGATCGTGCTCGTCGTCGCGTACATATAGAAGGACGCCATCCGCCCGTTCATCTCAGTGTGCGGGCTGCCGCGCATCACCTGGCCGTAGAGCCCCAGCAGCTTCAGCCCGGTGGCCGCCAAACGCTGGTCGAGCTCCGTCGAGTACAGCTTGGCGATGGACGCCTCCTTGTTCGGCACCAGCCCTCGTTGCTGCATGCCGATCACCTGGAAGCTGAGCATCTGCTCCACCTGCGCCTCGATCGTGCGGTCGGCCAACTCGTAGCGGACGAGCCGGTCGCGGCCCGTCGCCGAGCCGTTGCTACGCTGGCGGGCATACAGGACGAAGTCCTGCACCGTTTGGCCGTGCGTGAGGCTGGTGGCGATGCCTGACCGCTCGAAGTCGAGCGTCGTGGTGCCGATGTACCAGCCGCGGTTCTCCTCGCCGATCAGGTTCTCGGCCGGCACACGCACGTTGTCGAAGAACACCTCGTTGAAATCGTGGGCGCCCACCATGTTCACCAGCGGCCGCACCGTGACGCCCGGCGACTTCATATCGAGCAGGAAGTAGCTGATCCCTTTGTGCTTGGGCGCCTGCGGGTCCGTGCGCGCGAGCAGGATCATCCACTGCGCGCCGTGGGCGCCAGACGTCCAGGTCTTCTGGCCGTTGATCACATAGTCGTCGCCGTCGCGTACCGCGCGCGTCTTGATGGACGCGAGATCGGAGCCCGCCTCGGGCTCTGAGAAGCCCTGACACCAGAACGCCTCGTTCGTCAGGATGGGGCGCAGGTGCTTCTGCTTCTGCTCCTCCGTGCCATAGAGGATGATCGTCGGGCCCACCCAGCCCAAGCCGATTACGTTCGGGCTGCGTGGCGCTCCGGCCTTCGCCGTCTCCTGATTGAAGATGAACTGCTCCATCACGCTCAGGCCGGCGCCGCCGTGCTCCTTCGGCCAGGCCGGAGCGACCCATCCTCGATCGTTCAGCTTCTTCAACCAGCCGCTCAGCGCCTGCCAGTAGCCCTTCTCTTTGAAGCGACCGCTGCCGCCGCCGAACGCGGCGCCCCCCGTGCCGCGACGGTCCAGATCTGGCGACATCTCCCGCTTGATGAACTCCTTCACCTCTTTGCGAAAGGTCGCTTCTTGCTGGTTATCCTGAAAATCCACGGATCGTACTCCTACTTTCTCGTTCGCACAGGGCCTACGCTTCGGGCGGCCAGCCCTCCGATGGCACCAACTCTGAGACGGCGCGCACTCCCGGCCCGACGCCGCTTCGCTGGCGCGGCGCCCGCAGCGTCTCGCCGTAGAGCCTGCCCCACTGCTCCATCTTGCTCCGGTCCAGCTCCGAGCTGAAGCCGAGCAGGTGCATCAGGTCCAGCGTCAGGCCGATGCCCAGGAACTGCCAGGCCATCAGCCGCGAGTCGATATCGCGCCGGACGATACCACGGCGCTTCCCCTCATCCAGCGTCTCCGCCACGAAGTCGACGAAGCTGGCGAAGTTCTCGCGCAGCGCCTCGCGGATCTCCGGATCGTGCGCCTCGGAGATCGCCTGGAACTGGAGCCGCATGTTGCCCGAGTGGCTCTGGAGGTGGTCATAGTAATCGACGCCGATGGACCAGAGCGTCTCCAGCGGGTCTTCGACGTCGGACGCGATGTTCTGCCAGAGCTCCAAGAGCTTGGGCGCGGTGGAGCGGAGCGTGGCGAGGAACAGATCTTTCTTGCCGGAGAAGTAGCGATAGAGGGCCGGCTCAGAGACGCCAACGGCTTTCGCCAGGTCCGCCGTCCCCACCTTCGCGAAGCTCTGGCTGGCGAAGACCTCCCGCGCCGACTCGATAATCTGTCGGCGGCGGTCCTCCGCTGGTAACCTGCGTGCGCGTGGCATAATTTAGTTAGTGACCACTCACTATCCTTTTAAGCAGCCATACCCTACCACCGCCAGGCGCGTATGTCAAGCCTCCCATTCGGAGAAAGGTAGTGGGTCGGTTTGATATCGTAGCCGAGCCTTTCCTGGCTCGGCGGCGGCGAGGCTAGAAGGCCTCGCCTACGGAGAAGTATACGGTGTATTCAAACTGACCCGCTACCCGCGGAAACGTTATGGGACGGTAGGAAGCGGAGTTCGGCTTAGCCGTTCTCACCTGCCCCCAGGGCGGCGCGAACGGCGGCCAGCGCCACCTCCATCTGCGCCTCGTCGGGATCACGAGTGGTGAGCGCCTGAAGCGCCAGGTTGGGGCGGAAGAGCCAGCGCCACGGGCCGTTCGGCGACGCGCTGGCGAGACGAATCGCCTCGTAGCTCAGCCCGGCGATGATGGGCGTCAGCGCCAGCCGAGTGAGCAGCCGGCGGCCCATCGGCTGCGGGCCGAGGACGGCGTAGATCGCGGAGGAGATGAGCGTCGTCGTGAGCAGGAAGCTGGTGCCGCAGCGCACATGGGCGTTGGGGAAGCGATGGAGCGATGCCACCTCCAGCGGTTCGTCCGCCTCGTAGGCCTGGATCGCTCGGTGCTCCGCGCCATGGTAGCCGAAGAGGCGCTGCGCCTGCGGCAGGCGGCCCATCGCGCGCAGATAGCCCACCAGCATGCCCACGCGCACGAGACCCTCCAGCGCCGACGCCAGCCGGGGGTGCTTCGTCGCGCGCTCCAGCCTCCGGGTTGCGACAGCGGGTCCGAGAAAGAAGAAGGCTGAGACGAAGCCGAGCGACGCTGCCGTGGTAGCCCGAACCTGGCTCTTGCTCGGTTCCTCAGGCTCCTCGCCCGCCGCCACCTGCGCCGACCAGATCATCGCGCGCATCCCCTGCGTCATCGTCTCGCCCAGGACGGCGATGCCGCGCAAGATAGGAACGTGTCGGAACCGGCCGGTGCGAGCGTTGCCCTCCGTGCGGCAGAGCAGCTCACCGTCCGGCTTGCGGACGCAGACCGCGGTTCCCTCGGAACCACGGATCATTACCCCTTCGATGACCGCCTGGCCACCCAGAGTCGGACGCGCAGGCGGCGTGTCGTCAGACGCAGACATATCGAAGCTACGATAGCGGGAGTAAGCGGACGGGTCAATAGGATCGTCGGGCGACGCCCGGCTCGCCGACTGGCGCTAGTCCTTTATTCCGTAGCGGCGCTTGAAGCGCTCGACACGGCCGGCGGTGTCGACGATGCGCTGCTCGCCGGTGAAGTAGGGGTGGCAGTTGCTGCACACCTCTATTCGCAGTTGGGGCTTGGTGGCATGTGTCTGGAAGGTGTGGCCGCAGGCGCAGTGCACCTCGCAGTCAACGTAGTCGGGGTGGATATCCGCTTTCATCGCGTTAGCATCTTTCTCTAGACCTGATGTCGGGCTGAAGGCCCGACGTACCGTACATCTGCCGCCTACGCGGCGTATACGCTTACCTTCTTGCGACGTCCCTTCGCGTAGGGCTCAAACTTGACCTTCCCGTCGATAAGGGCGTAGATGGTGAAATCGCGCCCCAAGCCGACGTTATTGCCGGGATGGAAGCGGGTGCCCCGCTGGCGCAGGATGATGGTGCCCGGCCGCACTAGCTGCCCGTCGTATCGCTTCACACCCAGCCGTTTCGACTGGCTATCGCGACCGTTGCGAGTGCTGCCGCCGCCCTTCTTGTGAGCCATCGCTTACTCCGTCTCCTCGCTGGTCTTCTTCCGAGGCGACCGCCGCGCCGGCTTCGGCTTCGTCTCGCCCGCCTCGGGCGCGTCAGTCTCCGGCGTCTTGCTCGCCTCGGGCGCTTCGCCGGCCTTCTTGCGAGGCGAACGCCGTGCCTTCGGCTTCGTGGTCGTCGTCGCCTTCGCCCCGGTCTTTGGCGTCGCCGTTCGTCGCGTCCGGCGCTTCGGCGTAGCGGGCGCTTCGGTTACGGACGCTTCTTCTGCTGATGGTGTTGCTTCGGGGGCCTTCCCCTCGGCGGGCGCTTCCGCCTTTGCCTTCGCAGGGGCCGCTTTGCGACGGCTGGGCTTCGGCTTCGCCTCATCCTTCGGCTGCTGGCCGGGGCGGAGGATCTCGGTGACCGCGAGGCGGCTGAAGTTCTGTCGGTGGCCCGTCTTCTTCCGCGTCCGCACCTTCGCCCTGTACTTGAACACGATGATCTTCTTGGCGCGCCCGTTCGTCTCTACCTGCGCCAACACGCGCGCGCCCTCGATCAGCGGGGTGCCGATCGTCACCTCGCCGTCGTCGGCGATCAGGAGCACCTCGCCGAACTCTA
>JACZTE010000093.1 GCA_022573935.1 Chloroflexota bacterium | reverse complement strand
GCGCGCTCGTCGGCCGCGAGGTGGAGGGGTCGCCGGTAGCTCGACAGAGCGCGGAACGGGTATAGAGAGAGAAGCGAGGCAGACAGCGTGGCACTGAAAAAACTTCGACAAACGATCCTGATGCTCGATCTGTGCATCGCACCGACGGTTCGGTATATGGGCCCGGAGTTCACGTCGCATGACTTCATCGACAAACTCCGTGAGATCTATCCAGCCGACTACGCCCACGACCTGGCTCTTGGCACACAGAAGCACGGCTTTCCCCTGTCGCTACAGGTGCTGCACCGGGCCGTGGTCGCGCGGCTCCGCAAGTCGGAACGCGTCGATGTCATCGGCAAGAAGGGGAGCCGCGACCTTCGCGGGAACCCGCACCCTACGCTGGTCTGGCGCCGTCTCGACTCGCGCCGGCCGCCGCGGAAGCGGGGGGTGCCGGTGCCGTTCGAGCCGAAGGTGGCACCCCCACCGCCGCCAACGATGTCGGGCACCCAACTGCGGGAGGCGCGGGAGGCTCACGGCTGGACGAAGACCGAGCTGTCGCTCAGGGCCGGCGTCTCGCTCGCCGCGGTCAGCCGCTGGGAGCGAGACGAGCGTCGCATGGGACGGGCCTCCTACGCAGCGGTTCAGGCCGCACTGAAGCAGAAGGGCCGGCGCATCAGGAGGAAGTCCTCGCCGCAGGCGTAACGCGAGGCCAGTCCGCCACGCTAGCCAGCTCCATCGGAGGCCACGGCAAGAGGGCTCCTAGGCAAGGCAAGGCTCAGCATGAACACGCCGCCGGCTGCTTATCGACGACGCCATCTGGCTGCCGCTCTGGTCCAGATACTGAAGGGGCTTCCCGTGCGCTGGTAGGATTTGCGGTAGTATTAAGCAGGAACCGCAGTTGATTCAGCCGAAGGTGTAGAAAGGTATACGTCATGGGCATGACGATCGCCGAAAAGATCCTCGCCGCTCACAGCGGCAGGAAGGAGGTCTCGCCCGGCGACCTGATCAACGTGAAGGTCGATCTGGTGATGGCCAACGACGTCACCGCGCCCATCGCCATCGAGCAGTTCCGCAAGCTGGGCGTGAAGGAGGTGTTCGACAAGGAGCGCGTCGTCTTCGTGCCGTCACATTTCGTGCCGGCGCGCGACATCGCTACCGCCGAACAGTTCAAGGTGATGCGCGACTTCGCCAAGGAGTCGGGCATCGTCTACTACGAGCTGGGGCAAGGCGGCATCGAGCACATCCTGCTGCCCTGGCATGGTCACGTCGTCCCCGGCGACGTCTACTGCGGCGCCGATAGCCACACGCCCACCTGCGGCGCCCTGGGCGCGTTCGCCTGCGGCATGGGCAGCACCGATATCGCCGTCGCGATGGCGACGGGCGAGGTGTGGATGAAGGTGCCAGCGACGATGCGCCTGATCTACCACGGCAAGATGGGCAAGTGGACGCGCAGCAAGGACCTGATCTTGAACACCATCGGCAGGATCGGCACGGACGGCGCTACCTACATGGCGATGCAGTTCGAGGGCGAGGCGCTCAAGGAGATGTCGATGGACGCCCGCTTCACGATGACCAACATGGTCGCCGAGGCAGGCGGCAAGACCGGCATCATACCGGTCGACGAGGTCACGCTCGACTACGTCCGCCCGCGCGCGAAGCACGAGTGGACGGTCTACGAACCCGACCCGGACGCCTCCTACATCACCACCTACGAGTTCGACGCCTCGGCGATCGAGCCGACGGTAGCGTTGCCCTTCAGCCCCGGCAACACGAAGACGATCTCGGAGATCGCCCAAGAAGACATCAAGATCGACCAGGTGTTCATCGGCTCTTGCACCAACGCTCGCATGGAGGACCTGCGCGAAGCGGCGGAGATCATGCGCGGCAAGAAGATAGCGAAATGGGTGCGCTGCATCGTCATCCCGGCGACGCAGGACATCTTCAAGGAGGCGCTCAAGGAGGGGCTGATCGAGGTCTTCACGGAGTCCGGCTGCCAGGTGAGCGCCGCCACCTGCGGGCCGTGCCTGGGCGGCCACTACGGCGTGCTGGCCGAGGGCGAACGCTGCGTCTCCACCTCGAACCGGAACTTCCCCGGCCGCATGGGCCACTCCAAGGCCGAGGTGTTCCTCGTCAACCCACCGCTCGCCGCCGCCGCCGCCATCGCCGGCCGCATCGTCCACCCTGAGGAGGTGGCGGGCAAGGTGAGCGCTTCATGACCATGCGCGGCAAGGCGCACACGTTCGGCGACCACATCGACACCGACCAGATCATCCCCGCCCAAATGCTCGTCACGATCGACCCGGTGGAGCTGGGCAAGCACTGCATGGCGAACAACGACGCCGAGTTCGCCGGCAAGGTACAGCCCGGCGACATCATCGTCGCAGGCGTGAACTTTGGCTGCGGCTCATCGCGGGAGCACGCGCAGATCAGCATCATCGGCTGCGGCGTGAGCGGCGTCATCGCCAAGAGCTTCGCCCGCATCTTCTTCCGCAACTCGATCAACCTCGGGCTGCCCGTGCTCGAATGCACGGAGGCCGTCGACGCCATCGAGGCGGGCGACGAGCTGGATGTCGACCTCTCGACGGGGACGATCCGCAACCTCACCCGCGACCTGACCTTCCAGGCGAAGCCCTACGAGCCGTTCATGATGGAGATCATCGAGGCGGGCGGGCTCGTCGAGTACACGAAGCGCCGGCTCGCGGTAGCGAAGGGATAACGGCATGTCCGAGGAGCCACACGACACACGGCCCAGCATTCACAACGCTCGCATCAACTGGCGGGAATCGGCCCTGCCCTTCTTCACAAAGCTGCGGATGACCCTGGCCAACAACTGGACGAAGGTCCGCACCCGGCAGAACTGCTGCGGCAACTTCGGCCAGCCCGGCTGCTGAGTGTGCGAGACCCCGGAGCCCGGTTCGGGCTCCAGCGAGGCAGGGGAACAACCGCCAGCAGAGAAATAGTGCCTACTGCTCCGGAGGTCAGGCTTAAGGCTGACTGGACTCATGCTCAGGCGGGAGCCAGCTTGCTCTTTTTGCGCGGGTCAGGCTTCAGCCTGACAGACAGGCCAATCGATGAGCATCTACCGTCGGTTTCCAACCGAAAACTTGCCTTCTTTTGTCACCACGAACACGAGCGAACGCCGACGCATCTTCACATCCGCTTCCGCTTGCGAAATGCTCGTTCGGACAATATACGACGTTCGGACCGAAACGGGACTCCAGCTGCTGGCCTTCACCATCATGCCCGATCACTTGCATCTTGTTCTCGTGTCGCCGACGGCTGGACTGAGCCAAGTCATCCAGCTCATCAAAGGTAGATTTTCACGCGCCTACAACCAACACGTTGGTCGTAGTGGGCCACTCTGGCAAAGCCGTTACCACGAAAGGACGCTCAGGAACGAACGAGCTCTGGTCAAGGCGGTTGAGTATGTACAGCAGAATCCCGTCGCGGCGGGTTTGGCAGTGAATGCGGCGGACTATCGCTGGTCATCTGGCAGCGGACGGTATCAGACTGATTTCGCGAAGTATCTCGGTCAGGCTGAAGCCTGACCCGCGAGGAGCTGTTCCCGCTTCCCCTATCCCTCGCATCTCACCGATGTGGTATCGTGAATACGATATGGATCGCCACGCACACCTAGCGGCGAACCGAGTAGAGGTAGCTCTAAGCCCCCGACTTTCGCGTCGGGGGCGGGCGATTGGCGTCGCCTCTGCGCCCATCGTCTGATCGAACGGCCGCGCACCGCGGTCGAACAACTACATCGGAGGTACCTCTTGACCATGCAGGTTCAACTGTACGATACCACCCTTAGGGACGGCGCCCAGATGGAGGGCATCTCCCTCTCGGTGGAGGACAAGCTCAAGATCGTCCGCAAGCTGGACGAGCTGGGCGTCCACTACATCGAGGGCGGCTGGCCCGGCTCCAATCCGAAGGACGTCGAGTTCTTCGAACGCGCGCAGTCGCTCAAGCTCCAGCACGCGCAGATCGCCGCCTTCGGCAGCACCCGGCGCGTCGGCGGCCGCGCCGAGGACGACGCCAACCTGCGGGCGCTCCTGGACGCCGGCACGCCCGTCGTCACGATCGTCGGCAAGGCGAACGACGTCCACGTGCGCGATGTGCTGGAGACGACCACCGAGGAGAACCTGGCGATGATCGCCGACTCGGTGCGCTTCCTGAAGGCCGAGGGCCGCACCGTCTTCTTCGACGCCGAGCACTACTTCGACGGCTACTTCTCGGACCAAGATTATGCGCTGCAGTGCCTGAAGGCGGCCGCCTCCGCCGGCGTCGACGGCGTCGTCCTCTGCGACACGAACGGCGGCACGATCACGTCGCGGCTGGTGAAGGCCGTGCGCGCCGCCCGAGAGGCGGTGCCGGTCGCCGTGGGCATCCACACCCACAACGACGCCAACCTGGCCGTCGCCAACAGCCTGGCCGCCCTGGAAGAGGGCGCGACCCAGGTGCAGGGCTGCGTCAACGGCTACGGCGAGAAGTGCGGCAACGCCGATCTGGTGAGCGTCATCGCCAACCTCAAGCTGAAGATGGGCATCGATGTGGTCACCGACGAGCAGCTCGCCCGGCTTACCGAGATCTCGCACTACATCAACGAGGTCGTGAACTTCGTGCCCAACCCGTACCAGCCCTACGTCGGCACCAGCGCCTTCGCCCACAAGGCCGGCCTCCATGCGGACGGCATGGTGAAGCTGGAGTCGTCCTACCAGCACGTGTCGCCTGCGGTCGTCGGGAATCGGCAGCGCATGCTCATCTCGGAGCTGGCCGGCAGCCGCGGCCTGCTGGAGAAGATCCGCGAAGCGGGCATCGACGTGGAGATGGACCGGGACGGTGCGCGAAAGGTCCTGGAGCAGGTGAAGGAGCACGAGAGCCAAGGCTACCAGTACGAGAACGCCGAGGCCTCATTCGAAATGCTCGTGCGCCGGACGCTCACGGGCTACCAGTCGCCATTCGAGCTGATCGATTTCTGGGTCGTCCAGCGGCGGGCGATCCGCCAGGATGACCACGGCCGCGAGATGCAGACGGAGGCGATGGTGAAGGTGCGCGTGGGCGAAGAGGTGATCCAGACCGCCGCCGACGGCAACGGCCCCGTGAACGCCCTCGACGCGGCGGTGCGCAAGGCGCTCGTGACCTTCTACCCCAAACTGGCCGCGATCAAGCTGGTCGACTACAAGGTGCGCATTATCGATACCGCCGCCGGTACCGGCGCCGCCGTGCGCGTCCTGATCGAATCGACGGACGGCGACGAGCTCTGGCGCACCGTCGGCGCGTCGACGGACATCATCGAGGCGTCGTGGCTGGCGCTGAACGACGCGCTGGAGTACTGGCTGCTCAAGCACGGCGCGGACTAGCCGCCGGCCCTACTCCGCCATCTTGATGTTGGGGCGCCAC
>JACZTE010000092.1 GCA_022573935.1 Chloroflexota bacterium | reverse complement strand
CGGACCGAGTGAGGCAACAGCGGCGACCGATATAGCGCCTTTCAAGAAATCTCTGCGGTTCATATCCCCCCCCCCCATCATCGTGCTTGGCCTCGCTTGCCGTCCCGCAAACGGGCGCCCGGGCTGATAGCCATATCTTACGTGCCAGCGGGCCCGAGAATCTACCCCGCCGTCGCGCGAGAAGGCAGCGTGTCGCGCTCACGGTTCCCAGTAGTCTGACAGCAACTCCTTGTATTCTGGAGCGGGCTCCTCCCCGCTCCTGTAGGCGTAAGCAGCCCTTGCAGCAGCCTCTGACGCCACTCTTTGACAGTAACTGCTGCCACGCCCCGAGGCGAAGCTGGTGTTCGCCTGCAGTGTCTCCAGGAGTTGCGTTTCCGGTTCCACCTTCGGTTGACCCACCGGTCCGCCTTCTTCCTTGGCGGCCTCTGAAATGAACACCCAGGCCCATACATAACCCACAAGCCGGCAGGCATCACCGCTGTCGAATCTGCTCACAGGTAGTCGCAGCAGATCTAGCTCCTCGTCTGGCGGGTCGTATGCCCATGCCACAATGCCGAACGCGACTGCCGCGAGCACGACACCGACGAGTATCATCCATTGCTTCATGCCCACACTCCTCAGCGGGATGGTGTGATCGTAGCATGCCCACCAAACAATGACCCAATCCCGATGCGACTTCGGTATGAGTCGCCGTCGAGCTTGACGAATCTAACCTCCCTGCTTTACCCTGGGTGAATGCAGGGACGGGGGTCATTCATGAGACAGCCGCGAACACGTATAGCGCTCGTGTCGGTGATCGCGCTCGCGGTGGTCGCACTCGCGGTGGTCGCGGCAGCGTGTTCGTCAGGGGACAACCCGGACTCATCGTCCCAATCGGTTGAGACTCCCGATCAGGCCCAAGAAGCGCTCTCATTCGAAGACGCCCCGAACGATGCCAGCTTCCCAGATGGGGTAACGCCTGATTCTCCGATCGGCTCCTATGGCTTCAGCCGCTACGTCTGGACGGAGGTCAACGGCCAGGTGAAACTGACGCTCATCGAGGGGCCTCGCGGCCAGCAGGTCCGCTGCCAGAATGAAGAGATGCCCTGCTCATATCTCGATCTAAAGGAGCTGCACGAAAGCGGTGACGCGATTCCACCAGAGCTGGGGATGACTGCCGAAGAGCTGGAGACCTTGGTCGGCCAACTCGACATCCTCAACACAAAGCTCGCATCGTACACGCATCCCGACCAGGTGTGCGCCGAAGGCTACAGGCGGAGTAGCTCCCAGAACCCCAACATGGGCATCCACATGGTCAATGTCGCCTACATAGCTGGAGGGTTCGTTGTTGATCAGCCTGGGATCATCCTGCTGGGCATGGAGGGCGGCGAGGAGCTCCTCCAGTCTGAGGTCGGCCAGTGCGAGAACGGGCTGTGGACGGGTGACCCGGCCATGCAGGTGGTTGGCGCCGCTTACTTGTTGCCGCTGACTGACGACCACCCCGAGGGTTTCGCTGGAGAGATCGACAACTGGCACATCCACTACAACACCTGCGCTGGAGCGGAGCGAGAGGTCGAGGCCATCACGTTCGACCGCGAGCTCTGCGAGGCCGACGGTGGCCAGTTTCTCGAGGTTGTACCGACGTGGATGATGCATGCCTATGCTGCACCAGGCTTCGACAGCCAGCAGGGCGTGTTCTCGATGTTCAACGGCGCGATCTGGCCGCTCAGCGACTCGGCAGAGATCCTTGCTGGCTGGACCCAATCCGATATCCACGACGGGGCACTGATGAGCCCCATCAACAACTTCAGCTTCGGCGCAATCGAAATTCGCGCTGGTGACGAGGTCGTCTTCTCCAATTCGGACAGCGTCCCCCACACGGTCACGGCAGGAAGCCCCGGCGACCCGACAGGCGAGTTCGACTCCGGCCTGATCGGCTCCGGCCAGACGTTTGCGCTAGCTTTTGATGAAGCCGGCCAGTACCCATTCTTCTGTTCCCTGCACCCAGCGATGACCGGCACCGTCGTCGTTTCCGACTAGCGGCAGCAGCAGCCGGCCGTACCGCCACGGTTGGCGGTGATACGCCTTTCGCGTGCTAGGAAGCCTGCGAACGTAGAACGATTGTCTGGCGCGAGGGCTTAGGTCTCCCGCTCGCGGGTCTGGTCCGTGGAGCGGGCGACGCTCATCACGCCCCGCACCATCTCCAACTTGCTTAGCAGGCGGCTGAGCTGGTGGACGCCCTGCGTCTCCAATGTAAGCGAGATGACCGTGCCACGGTTGCCGTCCTCCTGCGTGCGCACCGCCACCATGTTCACCTTCTCTTCGGCGATGAGCGTGCTGATGTCGCGCAGCAGCCCCACCCGATCCCACGCCTCGATGTGGACGGCGACGGGGTAGAACGCGCCGGTGCGACCCCAATCCACTTCCACCAGCCGCTCCGGCTCGTCCTCGTGGAGGACGTTGAAGCAATCGCGACGGTGGACCGTGACGCCGCGGCTGCGGGTGATGTAGCCGATGATGTCGTCGCCGGGGACAGGGCTGCAGCAGCGGGCCAGCTGGGTAAGCAGATCGCCTGTGCCCAGTACCCGGATGTCCGTGGAGATGACCGGCCCCCTGGGCCGCTCCTCGGCCGGCACCAGCTTCGGCGCCTCGGGCGCCAAGAAGCCGGCTAAGCGAACCGCTATCTGATGCAGGCTCACCCCGCCGAAGCCGAGGGCAGTGTAGAGATCGTCGAGCGATTCGTAGCGGAACTGTCGAAGGAGCTCGTCCTTGCATTGGGCAAGGGTGACGCCCAACCGTCGCAGCTCCCGCTCCAGCGCCTCCCGCCCCTTCTCCATATTCTCCGCCCGCTCCTGCTTGCGGAACCACTGGCGTATCTTGGTGCGGGCATGGGTCGTCTCAACGTAGCCCAGGTTGCGGTTGAGCCAATCGCGAGAAGGGCCACGTGAGCCTCGGCCTTTCAGGATCTCGACCACGTCGCTGTTCTCAATCTGATAGTTCAGGGCGACCAGGCGACCGTTCACCTTGGCGCCGATGCAGTGGTGGCCCAGCTCCGTATGGATGCGGTAGGCGAAGTCGATGGGCGTCGCGCCAGCCGGCATGTCCTTGACCTCCCCTTTTGGCGTGAAAACGAAGACCTGATCCTGGAAGACATCCTTGATCGTGTCGACGAAGTCCTCAGCATGGGAGAGATCCCGCTGCCATTCGACAAGCTGGCGTAGCCAAGAGAGCCGCTCCTGGAAGCGCTCGTCCTGGTGGCCGCCTTCCTTGTAGCGCCAGTGCGCGGCCACGCCGTACTCGGCCAGCCGGTGCATCTCATGCGTGCGGATCTGCACCTCCAGCGGCCGGGCGTCCAAGCACATCACGGTGGTATGGAGCGACTGGTACACGTCCTCCCTCGGGTTGGCGATGTAGTCGTCGAACTGGCCTGGCATCGGCCGCCACAGGCTGTGGACAATGCCCAGAGCGCCGTAACAGTCCTTGACCGTTTCGACCAAGACGCGCAGCGCCAGCAGATCGTAGATCTCGTTGAAGTTCTTCCCCTGTTCGGCATACTTCTGGATCTTCTGGTGCACGCTGTAGATATGTTTGGCGCGGCCCTGGATCGTTGCCTCTATCCCCTGCTCTTGTAGCTCTTTTTGCAGAATCTCCTCCACCTGCGCGACGTAGCGCTCGCGGGTGGTGCGCTTGGAGGCGATGAGGTGCGAGATCTCCTTGTAACGTTCGGGCTCCAGGTGGCGGAAGGCCAGGTCCTCCAGCTCCCACTTGATCTGCCAGATCCCCAGGCGGCTGGCCAGCGGCGCGAAGATCTCCATCGTCTCTTGGGCGATGCGCTGCCGCTTCTCCGGCTCCACATGCTCCAGCGTCCGCATGTTATGAAGACGATCGGCCAGCTTGATGATCACGACCCGCCAGTCTTCGGCCATGGCCAGGAACATCTTGCGCAGGTTCTCGGCCTGCATGCTGCTGTCGCCAACGACCGTGTCCGTAGAGCGCGAGGAGATGCGCTCCAGCTTGGTAGCGCCGTCGACCAGCTTCGCCGCCTCCGCGCCGAAGCGACGTTTGATCTCCTCGTTCGGAATCTGGCAGTCCTCCTGTACGTCGTGCAGGAGGGCGCCAGCGATAGTGACCGCATCGAGGTGAAGGTTGGCGACGGTGAGAGCCGCGTCCAGGGGGTGAACGATGTAGGGCTCGCCGGATTCGCGCTGCTGGTCGGCGTGGCAGCTCTCGGCGAAGCGGTACGCCTCTTCGATCAGGCTTACTCGCTCTTCGGGGAGATAGCTGCGGGCCTGCTCCAGCAGCCGTTGCAGCCCCTCGTTCTGGTCTGCTCGAGCCAGTACCATGGCGATTTAACTCTAGCACAGCCGTCTGAGGCCGACCAAGGCGGACTGCGTTTTGTGCCGGACATCCCCGTCTACGTTTCTAAGGTCGGCGCTAGGACCAGGAGACCCTTTGCTGCCCAGACGGGCCCGTCCGGGCGCTCCGGGTGACAATAGGAGCCACGTCATGCCGAGCCCTTCGCTGCCTGTCATGCTGAGCGGAGCGAAGCATCTATGCAGGCTCAGGATAAACTCCGCGAGGCATCTCCTTCGTACGCAAAGCAGCCCGGCTGAGCGCGAGCGGTCTTGGCGGGAGAAGCCGCCTTCGCTATGCTGGCCTCACCATGAGCCAGCAGTCGAAGGGAAAGGTGCGCTTCCAGGCGCCTCGCGGCACCAACGACGTGCTGCCCGAGGACGAGCCTTACTGGCGCTTCGTGCGACGCACGGGCGAACAGGTCAGCGCGCGCTTCGGATACCGCTACATCGAGACGCCCATGTTCGAGGACGCGGGCGTCTGGCTCCGCACCTCCGGCGAGGGCACGGAGGTGGTGGAGAAGGAGATGTACCTCTTCGAGGACCGAGGCGGCGCGCAGCTGGCCCTGCGGCCCGAAACAACGGCCAGCGTCTGCCGCGCCTACATCCAGCACGGCATGGCCAGCCAGCCGCAGCCGGTGCGCCTCTACTACTTCGCCCAGAAGTTCCGCTACGACCGTCCGCAGGCCGGCCGCTACCGCCAGCACAGCGAGTTCGGCATCGAGCTGATCGGGGAGGGCGAGGCCGCCGTCGACGCGGAGGTGATCGACCTGCTCGCGACGTTTTACCAGACCCTGGGGCTGTCGGGGCTGACGCTCCACCTGAACAGCATCGGCGATGGCGACTGCCGGCCAGCCTACATCGAGACGCTGCGGTCGTACTACCGCGACCGCCTCTCGGAGACGTGTCCGGACTGTCGGATGCGCTACGAGAAGAACCCCATGCGGCTGCTCGACTGCAAGGACGAACGCTGCCAGCCGATCATCGCCGGCGCGCCTGCCATCGGCGACCACCTCTGCGACGCCTGCGACGCCCACTTCGGCACCCTGCGTGGCT
>JACZTE010000091.1 GCA_022573935.1 Chloroflexota bacterium | reverse complement strand
GAGAACCGCGAGGAGATCGGCAAGAAGGTGGCGGAGCAGCTCGAGCGGCGAACGCGGGCTATGGCCGAGATGGGCGGCCGGGGCGAGCTCTCCGACCAGGTGCTGCAGGACGTCCTCAGCGCCATCAACGATGTGTACGACCCGGTGCACGGCGGCTTCGGCAGCGAGCAGAAGTTTCCCCACACCGAGAGCGTCGATCTGCTCCTCTACGCCCACCTCCGCCGCGACGACCCGGACCTGCTCCACATGGCGCGCAAGACGCTGGAGCAGATGGCCGCCGGCGGCGTGTTCGACCAGGTCTGGGGCGGCTTCTTCCGCTACGCGACCAATCGCGATTGGAGCGTGCCCCACTTCGAGAAGATGCTGGAGGACAACGCGCTGCTCCTGCGCAACTACCTTCGCCTCTTCCGCACCACCGGCGACGCTGCCCACGGCGAGACCGCTCGTCGCGTCATCGACTACCTGGACGGCTGGCTGAGCGACTCGGAGACCGGCGCGTTCTACGGCAGCCAGGACGCCGACGAGGAGTTCTACGCGCTCGACGCCGACGCGCGCGCAGGGCGCGAGCAGCCTTACATCGACCCGACCGTGTACACCAGTTGGAACGCGCTGGCCGCCTCGGCCTACCTGGAGGCCTCGTGGACGCTCGACCGGCCGGAGCTGCGCGACCGCGCCCTGCGCACGCTCGACTTCCTCTGGGAGCGCGTGCGGGGGCCGGGCAAGGGGATGTACCGCTACCACGACGGCGAGCCGCACGTGACCGGCCTGCTGGGCGACCAGGCCTACACCGCGCTCGCCCTCATCGACGCCTACCAGGTTGCCGGGGAGCCGGTCTACCTGGAGCGCGCCCTGGAGCTGGCGACGCTGCTGGAGGAGCGCTTCGCCGACGCCGAAGGCGACGCCTTCTTCGACGTGTGGGAGAGTCACGAATCGCTGGGGCGGCTTGGCCTGCGCCAGAAGCCGCTCGCCGAGAACACCGCCTGCGCCCAGCTCTTCATTCGACTGGAGCAATACACGCGCGAGCGACGCTACGGCGAGCTCGCCGGCCGCACGTTGGCACACTTCGCCGGCCAGCAGGAGAGCATGGGCCACTTCGCCTCCGGCTACGCGCGAGTCGTCGACGCGCACCTTCACCCCCAGGCGGAGATAAAGCTGGTGGGCGCGCTCGAAGGGGTGGCCGATCTCCATCACGCCGCGCTCCGGCTGCCGGTGCCCGACCGCACAGTGCAGCTCCTCGATCCAGCGCGGGACGGCGATAGGCTCGCCGCCCTGGCGCTGCCGTCGGAACCGGCGCCTGTCGCCTACGTCTGCTACGGCACCGTCTGCTCCGCGCCGGTGCGCACGCCCGATGAGCTGGAGGCGACGGTGGCGCAGATGCGCGAACAGGCCGACGCTACGCGACCAGCGGAACTCACTGCCGCGGCGGAGGTAGACGCGGAGACAGCGGACTAGCCGCCATTCTCTCCCGCTGCTAGACTAGCGGCGTGGCTACTGACAGAGTCGACAAGACCATTCGGCTGAAGGACGGTCGCACGCTCAGCTACGCGGAGTTCGGCGACCCCGGGGGCAAGCCGCTCTTCTTCTTCCACGGCTTCCCCAACTCGCGCGTCGGGGCGCAGCATGCGGGTGAGGTCGCGGCCCGACTCGGCATCCGGCTCATCGCGCCGGACCGGCCCGGCTTCGGGCTGTCCGATTTCAAGCCCGGCCGCCGCATCGGCGACTGGCCGGACGACGTGCGCGAGCTGGCAGATGCGCTCGGCATCGATCGCTTCGCCGTCATGGGCATCTCGGGCGGCGGGCCGTACACGGCGGCGTGCGCGCTCAAGATCCCGGAGCGGCTGACCGCCGTGGCCATCGTGAGTGGGCTGGCGCCGCTCGTGGAGCGAAAGGCCGTTGCGGACATGAGCCGCTGGAACCGGCTGACGGTTCGCCTGCAGCGGTATCTCCCCTGGATCACGCGCGTTAATCTTTGGCTGATGAAGCAGATGGTGCGGCGTTTCCCGAAGCTACTGCTCTCGATCGGCGACCGGTCGCTGCCGCCCGCCGATGTCGCGGTGCTCGCCCGGCCCGAGGTGCGGGCGTCGATGATCGCCGATTTCACCGAGGCCTTCCGCCAGGGCAGCCGCGCCGCGGCCCAGGAGTTCGTGCTCTACACCCGTCCGTGGGGGTTTCGCCTTGAGGAGATCACCGTGGAGGTGCTGCTCTGGCAGGGCGAAGCGGACACCGTCGTCGTGCCCTCCATGGGCCGCTACTAGGCCGAGGCTCTTCGCAACTGCCGTGCCAGGTTCTACCCGGGCGAGGGCCACCTGCTCTCCGTCGACCGCATGGAGGAGATCCAGACCGCCATCTTCTCGTGAGCGGACCGCCGTACGATCTGGAGGCCTAGCTCGTAGGGACAGACCTTCAGGTCTGTCCGGAATCTCGCGGGCTGTGTTGCCCCCAGCAGGCTGAAGCCTGTCCTACGGAGGTGGGGACGCGGGCCGATCCGGCTCCTCCATTTCGTTCAACCTAATCTGTGTCAATCTGTGCGCATCTGCGTTGCCCCGACAGGCTGAAGCCTGTCCTACGGAGATGGGGACGCGGCCTGGCCGCGCACGATCGCGTCCGCCATGCGGGCCACCTGCGCCATCGCCCGCACGTCGTGCACCCGCACGAAGTCGACGCCATGGGCGACGTTGAGGGCGACGACGGCGGCGGTGCCCTCCAGCCGCTCGTCGGGCGGCGGCTCACGCCCATCGACGCTGAGCGCGCTGCCGATGAAGCCTTTGCGAGAAGCGGCCACCAGCAGCGGGCGTCCTAGCGCGCGGAACTCGCCCAGCCGCCGCAGCACCTCCAGGTCCTCGTCGTGCGATTTGCCGAAGGCGATGCCAGGGTCGATCACGACCGCGTCGTCGGCGAGGCCGGCCGCCCGCGCTCGCTCGATGCCCGCTCGCAGGAAGTCCAGGTGCTCCTGGATCAGGTCGCGGTCGGCCGGGGGCTTGGGCGGCTGCACCTTCGGACGGCCGTAGATAAAGTTGACGACGTAGGCCGCGCCGTGGCGGGCGGCAGCGCGCGCCGCTCCGTCGCCCAGGCTGAAGCCGGCGATGTCGTTCACCATCGATGCGCCGGCCTGGAGGGCGGCCTCGGCCACCTCCGGCTTGTAGGTATCGACCGAGATGGGAACCGCCGTCTCCCGCGCCAGCCGTTCGATGAGGGGCGCGACGCGGTCGATCTCCTCGGCGGCGGGGACGACGGGCGTCTCGGGGCCGCCAGGTTCGCCGCCCACGTCGATCAGGTCGGCCCCCTCCGCGACGAAGCGAAGCGCCTGCCGCAGGGCGCCTTCCGGGTCGCCCAGAAAGCCGCCGCCGGAGAACGAGTCGTCGGTGATGTTGATGATCCCCAGCAGATAGGTCTTGCCGCCCAGCGGGAGGGTGAAGCGGCCGCAGCGCAGCGATGCCGTGGGCATGGCGTTATGGCGTCGAGGGCGCCCGTTCGGCCAGCGCCTGCCGCAGCCGTCGCGCCTGCCAGAGGTGCTCTAGGTCGTGCTCGTTCTGCTCGTGCACCAGCCGGAGGACGCTCATCGCTCCCTGGTAGGGGTGGAGGCCGGTGCGTTCCCAGTCCTCCGGCATCAGGCTCCAGAGCAGGTTCACCGTGCGCTGTCGCAGGTATTCGAACCGCTCTAGCTGCTCGTAGAGATCGAGCTGCCGGTAGTCGTGCTCCAGCACCAGCGCGTCGGCGTCGAGCGCGGCGATGCGCGGCGTCTCCTGATGGACGATCAGCTCCAGCGATTGCAGCAGGTGCTCTTCGCAATCACCCAGGTGGGCCGCGATCTCCTTCAGGCACCAGCCGCCGTCCGCGTCGTCCGATAGCCGCCAACGCAGGTCGGCCTCGTCCAGCCCCCAGAGCTGCGACTCGAACTCGTGGGCCGTCTCCCGCAGCGCCTTCAGCAGCCAGCGCGATTCGTCGTGATCGGGTACCAGTTGAAGTGACATCGGCGATCGCCGCTATTCTAGCACGGCCGCGCCGCTGAACCCCGGTGTATGATGGGAGCGGCGTCGTCAGCCTGAAGGCTGACCCGCATGGACAACCTGGACATGACTACCACAGCGAGACCGCACAGCAAGACACGTTCTCCGCATAGCAAGGAGCGTTCGCCCACTGGGTCCGACGGCTTCCGCGCCTTGTGCGAGCGCGTGCAGGCGTGCTTCGATTGCTCCTCGATGAACCACGTCCACATCCTGGGCGACGTCAACGGCTCGCTGGACGCCGATGTCCTCTTCGTGGCCGAGGCGCCCGGCCGCCTGGGCGCGGCACGCACCGGCATTCCCATGACCTCCGACGTCACCGGCCGTCGCTTTCACGCCTTCCTGGCCGAGGCCGGCCTCGACCGCAGCCGGGTCTTCATCACCAACGCCATCCTCTGCAACCCGCTCACGGCGCAAGGCAGCAATCGCCGCCCAACGAGCCGCGAGGTGGCCGCCTGCGGCGACTTCCTGGCGGCGCAGGTCGGGCTGGTGCGCGCGCCCATCGTCGTCGCGCTGGGCGGCGTCGCGCTTGAGGCGCTTCGCCGCGTCGGGCAGCACGAGGCGGTGCTCGCGCGAGACGTGGGCTGTGCGCTGCCCTGGGCCGCAGGAGAGCGCGAACGCACGCTGGTGCCACTCTACCACCCCAGCATCCAGTCGACGCTGACCAGGCCGCACGAGACGCAGCGGGACGACTGGCGGCGGCTGGGCGAGCTGGTGCGCAGGCTCATCCCCGACGTAGCGCCCGAGTAGTGCGATGAGCCGTCGCTTGACCGAGGCGCGCACAAACGTGCTATAATCGCGCCGTGGGAAGCTCAGGAACTGTAGTGACGGCCCCCAGCCAGTCCGATGGCAAAGGCGCTGCATCGGTTACTCCTCCCCTGAAGTGGGCGGGGGGCAAACGATGGCAAGTAGTCCCTTATATCATTCCTCTGTGGGAGAATCATCGTTCGAGGCGGTTAGTGGAGCCGTTCTGCGGTGGGCTTGCCGTCGCACTCGGTCTCATGCCCAAGCGGGCGCTGCTCAATGACATCAATCCACACCTTATCAACTTTTACCGCTGGTTGAAGCGTGGGCTAAGAGTCGAGCTGAAGCTACGAAACGAGAAGGCCCACTACTATGATAGCCGCAAGCGGTTCAATGAGTTGACGGCCAACGGCGGGCGGGCCTCGGCTGAGGCGGCGACGCTGTTCTACTACCTCAACCGAACAGGATACAACGGCCTTTGCCGTTTCAACCGGAGCGGTGGATTCAACGTCCCGTTTGGCCGCTATAAGAAGCTCGTGTACAGGCGAGACTTCCTCGAGTACAAGCCGGTGCTCCGGAATTGGGCGCTCAAGTCAGTGGACTTCACACGGCTGGCACTTGATGAGGATGACTTCGTCTAC
>JACZTE010000090.1 GCA_022573935.1 Chloroflexota bacterium | reverse complement strand
GGATTCAACCACCGCCCCTGACTCCCCTCTCCCTCAAGGGAGAGGGGCCGGGGGTGAGAGCGTCTACAGCTCCGCGGACGGGCAGCGCGTGCGCAGGGGGCACGATGAGCACTTCGGCCGGCGAGCGATGCAGGTGCGGCGGCCGTGCTTGATGAGCTGGATGTGGAACGGGTAGACCTGCTCCGGCGTAAGCATCGGCTCTAGCAGCCCGTGCGCCTGCTCCGCCGTCGATTTCTCCGGTACCAGCCCCAGCCGCTTCGCCACGCGGTGGACGTGCGTATCGACGGGCAGCGCGGGCATGCCGAGCGCGAAGAGGAGCACGCACGCCGCGGTCTTCGGCCCGACGCCGGGCAGGCTGCGCAGCCAGGCCCGCGCCTCCTCCAGCGGCCAGTCGCGCAGGAACGAGAGGTCGAACGAGTCTCGGCGGCTCCACACTTCGCGCAGCATCGCCTGGAGGCGAGGCGCCTTCGTCGGCGCCAGGCCGCCGGGCTGGATCGCCCGCTCGATCGCCTTCACGTCGGCGTCGAGGAGCGAGGGCCAGTCGGGGAAGGCGTTCAGCAGGCGGATGAAGGCGCGGCCGGAGTTGCTATCGGAGGTGTTCTGCGAGAGGAGCGTGAGCACCAGCTCCGCCACCGGCTCGCCGTTGGGACGCCAGGGCACCGTCCCGTACTCGGCGTCCAGCAGCTCGATGATGCGGGCGGGCGCGAGCGGCCGCGGCGACCGCCGGGACTTCTTCGCGGGCGAGGATGCGCGTGCCATGCGCGGCTAGGGTAGCACGAAGCGTGGGGATCAAGACCGCTCGAAGGGTAGAATGGTTCGGAGAACAGCAGTGCAGTCAAGGATAGCGACCCGATGCCCATAGCCGCCTCTCGCCGCAACGCCTGGCTCCGCCTCGATGACGCCGCGCTGATGAAACAGTGCCGCGAGGAGCGCTACCGCGCCAGCGGGCCCGGCGGCCAGCGACGCAACAAGGTGGAGACGGCCGCGCGGCTCCACCACTCGCCCAGCGGCGTCGTCGCCCACGCCGAGGAGTCGCGCTCGCTGCAGGAGAACCGCACGCGCGCCCTCCGACGCCTGCGCGAGCGCATCGCGCTGGAGCTGCGCTCGCCGTTCGATCTGGCGTCGCCCAAGCTCGCGCCGGAGTTCCTGGCGCAGCGCGGGCCGAAGGGGGCCCTCGCCGTCAACCGGCGCAACCCCGCCTACCCGCTCGTCGTCGCCACCGCTCTCGATGCGCTGACGGCCGCAGAGGGCAGCTACGCGAAGGCGGCGCGGGCGCTGGGGCTGACGACGAGCCAGCTCCTGCGGCTGCTGCGCTCCGACCCTCACGTCTGGCGTGCGGTGAAGGATGGCGGCTAGCGTTACGCCCGGACGCTACTCGAAGTGTGTCGGGGCGCAGTCGACCATCTCGCCATTTGCAAGACTAGCCTCCTGCTGGTCGCCTCCGAGTTAAGCCTACTGCGCCTCGGCCCACGGTGATGGTGAAGATCGCCGGCCCGAACACGACAACGACCAAGACGAGCACCGCGAATCTCAGCATCGCTACGAGCATCCCCGCGATGAAGATGAGCGGGCCGAACGGTAGTCTCGGGAGCGCCTCAGGAGCCAGGCGCAGGGACATCCCGAGCATTCGCAGCTCGGTACCTACCATGTGGGAAAAATCTGTGAGATTAACCACGCCCGGGAGTTGTCGCCAGCTTAAGGTATCGCGCTCCATCGCTCGCCTCCTCGCCTAGACCTAGCATCAGGGTATCGCAGGCGGAACAGCCTTTCAAGAGCTGATCGGCTCCTGTGTTACGCCCGGAGCGGCAACCTAGCTTCGAACACGATCTCTCCGTCGCGAACCGAGGCCTGGAGCGTGCCGCCGTGCAGTTCGATCAGGTCGCTGGCTATCGGCAGGCCGAGGCCGGAGCCGGCCGAGCCGCCCTCGCCGCCGCGTGTGCGGTCGCGCCGGTAGAAGCGCTCGAAGAGGCGCGGCAGCTCCTCCGGCGAGATGTCCGGCGCCGTGTTCGCCACCTCGATGAACGCGTCGCCCGCTCTCACGGCCGTGCGCACGCGGATCTCGCCGCCGGCGGGGGTGTACTTGCGGGCGTTGTCCAGCAGGTTCTCGATAGCGCGCTCCAGCTTCGCGCCGTCCGCGCTCAGCGTGACACCCTCGGCCAGCTCGACGCTGAGCCGCACATTGCGGGAGGCCACCTCCGCTTCGATGCGCGCGACGACGCCCTGCACCAGCCGCGCTAGGTCGATCTCGTCCCGCTGGAGCAGCGCCTGGCCCGACTCCAGCTCCGAGAGGTAGAGCAGGTCGTTCAGCCGTGCGTTGAGCCGCGAAGCCTCATCGTAGATCACGCCGCCCAGACGCTTTGCCTCCGCCTCGTCCCCAGTGCCGTCGCGTAAGGCTCGCGCGAAGCCCAGGACGGAGGTGAGCGGCGTCTTCAGGTCGTGCGAGACGTCGGCTACCAGGGTACGCATCTGCGTTTGGGCATCGCCCACGCGCACGGCCATCGTCGAGAAAGCTTGTGCCAGCCTGCCCACCTCGTCACGGCGATCGACGGACACCTCCACATCGAAGTTGCCTTCGGCCATGCGTTGCGAGGCGACGGTGAGCTGCTTGAGCGGCCGCGTGATGTAGCCGGCGAAGACGATGGCGAGGAGGACGGCGACGGGCAGGGCGATCGCGGCGGCGATGCCGAGCCCCGGCAGCAGCCCCAACCAGGCGCCGGTGATGGTGCTCTCCGGCACCGCCAGCACCAGCGCGTACGGCGCCTCGTCGATCTGGCCCAGCCTGCCGAGCAGCGCCGAGATCAGGATCAGGTCGCTGCCCGGGTCGCCTCCTTCGGGCCGCCAGGAGACGTACGGCCGGAATGGACGAAGCTGCGTCCGGGACACCTGGAACTCTCTAGGTAGCGTGATCTGCTCGCCGGTGAGGTCGCCTTGGCTGTCCTTGATCACCAAACCTCGACGGTCGATCAGCAGGATGCGCACCTCCTGCTCCTGCGCCGCCACATCGACGAACGCAACCAGCGTCGCCTCCAGGTCGCCCTGACGCAGCCCGTGGAGGTACTCGCTGTAGAGGGAGATGAAGGCGCTGTAGATCGGCGGCGAGGCGGCGCTGACATGATCGAGCGCCTGCTCCTCCTGTTCGCCTCGCTGTACGAAGACGAAGACGGTACCCGCAAGCACGACCGCTACCAGCATCACCAGTACGAAGGCAGCGATGAGCTTGCTCTGGAGGCTGAAGAGCACGCTCCCAGCATCAGCGCTCTTCATCACTCCTCCATCGCCAGACGGTAGCCGGTGCCCCAGACCGTCTCGATGCGCAGCGAGCCGCCCTTCAGCTTCTCGCGCAGGCGTGCCACGTGCACGTCTACCGTGCGCATGGCGTAGAACGACGTGCCCCAGACCAAGTCCAGCAGCTGCTCGCGGTCCAGGGCGACGTTGGGGAAGCGGGCGAAGGTGGCCAGCAAGTCGAACTCCTTGGGCCGGAGGGCGAGGTCATCGCCGTCGACAGCGGCAGTGCGTCGCGTGAGGTCCATCTCAAGGCCACCCAACACGAGACGTTCCTGCTCCGGCAGGACGGAGTCGCCCGGACGGGAGCGCCGCAGCACGGCCTCTACACGCGCCACCAGCTCGTCCGGGTTGAAGGGCTTGGTCATGTAGTCGTCGGCGCCAAAACGCAGGCCGGCGATCTTGTCGATGTCCGAACTACGAGCGGTGAGCAGCACGATGGGCACGCTACTGCGACGGCGGATGGCGCGGCAGACCTGGAGGCCGTCCGGGCCCGGCATCATGATGTCCAGCACCAGGAGCGCCGGGTGCAGCTCTCGCGTCTTCCGCAGCGTCTCATCGCCGTCGCAGGCCGCCTCGACGCGATAGCCGGCGCGCCGCAGGTACATCGAGACGAGCTCGACGATGTGCTCGTCGTCGTCGGCTACCAGGATGAGATCGCCGTCAGTGGAAGTAGCCATCGTTTCCTGAGTATATCGAGATGAGTACGAGAGGCGAACGATTACCTCTCCCTCTCAATCGCCTCTGACCAGCTGACCGTCACGCATCTCCAGGATGACATCTGCCTCATTCGCAATGGCATCGTCATGGGTGGCGATGAGGACCGTGCGGCCCTCGTCACGCAGACCGCGGAGAATCTTGATGATGAGCGCTCCCGTCTTCGAGTCGAGGTTCGCCGTCGGCTCGTCGGCCAGTATCAGCGGTGGATCGTTCGCGAGCGCCCTCGCGATGGCGACTCGTTGCTGCTCACCACCGGACAGCTTTGCAGGCCGCCTCTCGAGCCGGTCTTGCGTCAGCCCGACCTGGCCGAGGAGCTCTCTCGCCCGCAATTTTGCCGAGCCGTTGCTGCTAGCGCCCGCAAGCTCCATGGGGAGCGTCACATTCTCGAGAGCCGAGAGATACGGAACCAGGTTGAACTGCTGAAAGACGAAACCGACCTTCCGCCGCCGGTAGGCCGCTTCGCTTCTCCCGCTCAGTTTGGCGACATCGACTCCGTCGACAGTGAGCCGTCCTGAGTCCGGCCTGTCCAGCGCGCCGATGAGATTGAGCAGCGTGCTCTTGCCGCACCCGCTCGGGCCGCGCAAGGCAACCACAGCGCTCCTCGGCAGTTGGAAGCTAACGCCGTCCACGGCCTTCACGGTAACAGGGCCGCTCTTGAAATGCTTGACGAGACCTTCGGCCACTGCCAGGCCGTTCCCGCCAACTAATTCACTCATAACGAAGCACCTCCGCCGGCCGTACCCGGCTCACATACCAGGCCGGTACCACGGCCGCCAGGACAGACAAGAGCAGCCCGATACCAAGGGCAAAGAGGAAGATCTCCGGCGAGACCACGACATCCACGTCTCCCAAGAAGCCGCCAGCGCCCCCACCGCCGAAACCGCCAAAGCCTCCGGCAAAGCCGCCTGGTCCGCCTCCACCACCCGGGCCGCCACCGCCCCCAGGCCCTCCGCCACCTCCGAAGCCGCCGGGCCCTGAAGGATCCGACACGAGACCGTTGGCGACCGTCTGCGCCAGCGGAAACGTCGCTAGCGCGCCCAACAGCCCGGCCACGACGCTCACGACCGCAGTTTCCACGCCAAACTGGGCGGTGACCTGCCAGTTCGAGGCGCCCAGGGCCTTGACGATGCCGATCTCCTTGATCCGCTGCCGGGCGACCAGCCCGACGGAGAACAGGATGACGGCGGCGCTTGCGGCCAGAGCAGCGTACATGCCGATCTGGCTGCTCCGCTCGGCGTCCGCGACCGTCCCGCTGATCGCGTCGAAGGCCGAGAGCTGCGTGGTTACATCGACGACGTCCGCGCCCAGCGTCTCGCGGATCTCATCAGCTATCCCCTCGACGTAATCGACGCTCTCGGCCTGGACGATGGCCTGGTCGATCTCTCCTTGACGCTCGAAGAC
>JACZTE010000089.1 GCA_022573935.1 Chloroflexota bacterium | reverse complement strand
CTGAAGACCCCGGCCTACAGATTCAAGCGCCGGGCTCGGCGCCGACGGGCCTGGGCGCTTTCACCGGATGGCCCGCTACCCAGGCGCCTTCACCTTCGCCGTCCTCCCAGATCTCCTTCTTCCAGATCGGGACGATCTCCTTGATCCGGTCCACCGCGTAGTGACACGCCTCGAACGCCTCCTTGCGGTGGGCGGCGGAGACGGCCACCAGCAGGCTCGCCTCGCCGATCGCCAGGACGCCGGTGCGGTGGAGCACGCCGATGCCCGTGATCGGCCAGCGGTCGCGCACCTCGTCGCCCACTTCGCGTAGCTTCTTCTCCGCCATGGAGGTGTAGGCGTCGTACTCCAGTGCGCGCACGCGACGGCCTTCGCTATGGTTGCGGGCGACGCCGAAGAAGAGCGCAATAGCGCCGCTCTCGTCCTTGCGCACGGCCTCGACCAGCCGCTGCGAGTCGAGCGGCTCGGAGGTGACCTCGAAAAGCTCTGCGTCGCTGCTGGCACCGCTTACCGGCGGGACAAAGGCCACCTCGTCGCCCTCCCGCAGCCGATGCTTCGAGGGCACGTACTCGTCGCTGCCGCCGCTTACCGGCGGGATGAGGGCCACGTCGTCGCCTTCCTGTAGCCGATGCTCCTCGGGCACGTACTCCTCGCCGACGGCGCAGACTAAGGTGGTCAGGTAGGGCCTGACGATCGGGTACTCATCGGCGAGCTGCTCGCGGAGCTGCAGCACGGTAGCGCCTTCGGCCAGCTCCAGGACGACGTCGCGTTTTCCGAGCAGGTCGTGCAGGCCGGCGAAGAGCCGGACGTTCACTTTCATATCGAGACCTCTGAATGTACAGGATTCGAGTGTAGTATACAGAACCGGCCTCGCGCCCGTCGAAGATCGACGTCAGCGCAGAGCCGGTGGTATGCTGCCGGAGGCAACAAGGAGGTTGCTCATGGTAGGCGCTACGTCCGCGGTGCGGCGGCTGGGCCGCGCCGCTCTCGATCTCGTGTTCCCCCCGCGCTGTGTTGGCTGCGGCGAAGGCGGCAGCTTCCTCTGCGATGGCTGTGTCGCCGCGCTGCCGGTCGCCGCGGGCTCGCGCTGCCCGCGCTGCTGGCAGCCGGGCTCGGATGCCAGACTTTGTCTTGATTGCCAGGCTGCCCCGCCCTCCTTCGACGGGCTGCGCGCGGCGTTCGTCTACGAGCGGACGGCGCGGGAGCTGGTGCACGCGCTTAAGTATCGCGGGATGACCGCGCTGGCCTCGCCCATGGGCTCGCTGCTGGCGGAGGCGGCGCGACGGCACGATCTGGAGGCGGACCTGGTCGTGCCGGTACCGCTCTCGGGGCTGCGCCGGCGGCTGCGCGGCTATAACCAGGCGGAGGCGCTGGCCCGGCCGCTCGCGATGGAGCTACAGCTCCCGTTACGGCCGCAGGCGCTGGCGCGGCGACGCGACACCCCGCCCCAGGCGCGCAGCGCCGACGCCGAGGCGCGCCGTCGTAACGTCATCGATGCGTTCGTCTGCCGTGACAGAGGTGTCGAAGGGCAGCGGGTCTTGCTGGTGGATGACGTGACGACGACGGGCGCCACGCTCGCCGCGTGTGCCGTTGCGCTGAAGGCGGCCGGCGCTCGATCCGTCTGGGCGATTACCTTCGCCCGGGAGGACTAAGGCCGATCGCTGGTTGACGAGCGGCCTGTCCGGTGTTATAGTCAACTCAATGAGGGGAGCGGCCCGTAGAGGGTTGCTCTCTTTTGTGTGTGTAAGCGAGGCACACAGGCGTACCGAATAGCAGGTTGCAAGGACGTAACCGAAGGGGCAGCACCCAGGATGGGGCTGGCCCCTTCAGTTTTATGAAGGTGCGAACGCTTGATATAGATCGACGATGGGCGACGTTGAGTTGAGAGATGAGTGGATGTTGGTCATCTGGTGGGCCGGTCGAGATTCGCGGCCGCTTGTGGGGATGAGGAAAGGTTCTCTCTCGTGAAGGCAAGTACGGTACAGACACTCAAGATCGTTGGAGTACTGACGCTTCCGCTCATCGCCATATTGGCGGTGGTGCTGTTCCTCTTCTATGGCCAGTCCGGTGACGACTCTGCTGGGGCGGCCGGTGGCGTGGGGATGAGCCTCAAGTTCACCAGCCCCGACAAGAGCCAGGTCATCACGAGCACCGAGGTGGGCAGCAAGTTCGCCATCCAGGTGGTGACTGACCCGGCCCCGAGTCCACAGGGCGCGAACGTTGGTGGTTATGCCTTTGGCGTAGTTATCCCGGCGGGCGGCGGGATCAAGTACAACGGGCCGGTTGACGCCGACACCACGGCCCTGTTGACCTGTATTGTTGAGGTTCATGACAATATCTCCGCGAACTCGATTATTACCACATGTACGACGTCTCACACCGCTACCAAGCACTCGATCAACGTGCTAACAGCGGGGCCGGTGGACGATGGCGCTGGCCCGATCGACGGGAGAGCCGGCATCGAACTGGCGGACTTCGCCTATAGCTGCAACACCGAGGGCACCTACGAGGTCACCGTCGTCGCAGCCGACCCGCTGACCCTCGGAGGCGCGTTCTACAGCGGCACGAACTTCGCCCCGTTCCAGTCGAAGACCGTGCTGGCCCAGGACGGCACTACCGCCGTTACCGCCAGCGCCAAGATCACCTGCACCACGTCCACAGACACGCCGACGCCCACCGAACCGCCGCCGCCCACTGACACGCCAACGCCTACCGACACGCCGATGCCCGGGACGCCGACTGCTACGCCCGTGACGTCAACCGCTCCCAGCATGGCGTTCGAAGTCTATGCCGATAAGGAGAAAGCGGAGATCGTATGTGAGCTGCCCGCACCGGGCCAGATCGGTATTAATCGCAAGTGCAACGTTGGCGGTGGAGCCTTCAGCGTTGATGTCTTCGCCCTTGTTCCGCCTGAGGATGGCTACACGACCTACAACATCGTGCTGCAATATTCCTCGAACCTGATCCTGCAACAACAGCCCGCTGTTGGGAACGTACCGGGCGAAAACCGCTGGCCGGATTGCGTCATCGGCGGTAAAACTGAATCAGCGGCGCAAAGATTCACCATCACCTGCAAGGGAGGGACGACGAGCACGTACTCGGGCATTTTGGCGAATATTCAGTTCAAATGTGACGCCGAGGGCCAGACGGGCCGGATCGACCTCGTAGGAGGTGAAAACATAGGCGCAAGCTACTACTTCAGGACCCTGTCCTTCGTTCCGTTCTTCGTCCGCGAGTATTTGGTATCGGTGGCGAAGGACAGCAAGCTGGTAGCCGACGCGGTCGTGATCAACTGCAGCTCGTCCACGCCAACCGCCACGCCCGTGACGCCGACCGCCACGCCGGTGACGCCGACCGCCACGCCTGCGATGCCGACCCCGACGCCGACTGAGACACCGCTCTCCCAAGTCTCCCCGACGGTAGTGGCGCCAACATCGACGCCGATGGACACGCCTGAGCCGACGGTAGTGGCGCCAACATCGACGCCGATGGACACGCCTGAGCCGACGGTACTAGCGCCAACGTCAACGCCTGCGGGCCCGCTGGCTGGGCCGGTGACTGGCGTTGCTGGCAGCACCGGCGGCACCGGTACAGACGGCGGTCACTGGGCTGGTCCGTTCGGTGGCTGGCTCCTCTTATCGATCGCGTTGTTGGGCCTGGCTGGCGGAGCGACGGCTTTGAAAGTGGCTCTTCCCCTGCGTGATCCGGTCGCGCAAGCCTTGCCGTTGCGTGAGCGTGCAGCCGGGGAGCAGCCTCAGCTCGAAGGACGAGGAAGGCATCAGGCGGAAGGCTTGCTGCCCGCGGGAGAGCCGGTGCAGGTGCGTGTACGATCTGCCGATGGCTTCCATGGCCTCGTCGACACCCTGCGGACGTTGGAGCGAACGGCTGGCATCGCCCGCGCGCGCGCGCTCCGCATAGAGCGGGGAGACGGCGTCTTCGAGGTGACGCTTTCTGCGCCCATTGCTCCAGAGGCGTTGGAGCGCGCAGCCAGCGCAGCGTTGCGACTAACTCTGCGCGTGGAGCCGGATCCCGCCGGTCGATCGAGTGTGAGGTGATGGTCACGTACAGGGGCGAATCGAACATAATGCGCGATAAGACCGCACAGTCTCGATCAACGACGCCCAACTGATCGCACAGTTTCTCCTTAGCAGGATCGATAGCCTGCCGCCGACGACATCTGCGGCGTTCCACATGGACTTGAGGGCGCTGTTGAGCTTGGCGAGCGGGCTCCTGGTGCTGGGCCTCTGGCACTCCAGACGACAGACCTAGCCGGCTGCGCCTCTTCGCGAAGAGCGCCTCAGCGATACGGCTGAGAGTCTCTTCTCCTCGGGACCGAATGGGCGGATGCACTCCATTGCTGACCTCGTTGGTATGTGCAGCAACATCTGGTAGGCTTCCCTATCGGCGGGCTGTAATATCCACGTGAAGTCCGCGTTTTGTACGTGAGTGGCGGCTGGTGGCAGCCGAATCTTACTTTCCCGCACCCCCGTTGGGAGGAGCTAGCGATGAGATCCATGATCTTGAAAGCGATGCTATTGGTATCGGCGATCGCTGTGGCTGCGGCCGTGGTGACGATGTTCGCCGTGGTACGCGTCCCGGAGCGGGTCGACATTGTGTATGCAGCGACGAACGTCGACCTGGATCAGTGTGCGAACCTGACCACCCCGTGTAGCTGGCAGAACGGGAACCTCAACGGGAACAACTCTGCCTACTCGGAAGGCGACGTCGTGCCCTTCCGCCTGGCCATCGAAGGCCTCGATGCCGGCAGCCACACCATTCACATCAACTATGATTTTACCTCCGGCGGTAACAAGGCGTACGATTTCCTGGCAACGTATGACGCCAGCGAGAGCGTTGACCTCTGCGCAGTCGGCGGTGGGGCTGTTTCGTCGTTCTGCCCATCGCTTCCTTCGGCCAGCACCATGGCCTTCCCGGCCGACTCATTCGTAGCGGACGGACTGCCTGTCTCAGGCGCGGAGACGTTCTCGGGGGTCGGCCGGGATCTGACGATCTTCGGCGGGACGATCACGGGGATCACGGCGCCGGCGCACGCTGGTTCGCTCGCTGGGAATAGCACCGGTGATATCGTGGTGACCTTCACGAGCAGCGGGTCCGCCGTGCTCCTGGTGTGGGGTGGCCACATCGCGCAGTCGGGGTACTGGGATGTGGCCGGTGGCGGGAGCGCGGATGGTGCGAGTCTGGTCAGTGGCGCTCCGTGGCACATGCGGACACAGCAGCTGGACGGGGGCGGCAACAGCAACCAGGACCGCAGCATCCAGCCGAGCGCGATTGTAGAGGCGCCCACACCCACGCCGACGAGCACACCGACTTCGACACCGGTGACGCCGACCGCAACGCCGGTGACGCCGACGGCAACGCCAGTGACGCCGACGGCGACGCCAGTGACACCGACGGCGACGCCAGTGA
>JACZTE010000088.1 GCA_022573935.1 Chloroflexota bacterium | reverse complement strand
CTGAGCGCCGGCAGCCCGGAGAAGGACCAGAGCTACGTTCTCTACATGCTCGGCCAGCAGGAGCTGAGCCGCGTCCTCTTCCCAATCGGCGGCTACCCGAAGAGCGAGATCCGCCGGCTGGCGCGGGAGATGCGGCTGCCCGTAGCGGACAAGCCGGACAGCGCCGACATCTGCTTCCTCCCGACTGAGGACTACCGCGAGTTCATCGCTCAGCGGGCGCCGCAAGCCGAAGGCGACATCGTGGACGGCGAGGGGAACGTCGTCGGAAGGCACCCGGGCGTAGCCGCCTTCACCATCGGCCAGCGGCGGGGGCTGGGCGTCGCCCTGGGCAAGCGGCGCTTCGTCACCGCCATCGACCCCGAGCAGCAGCTCATCACCATCGGCGCGGAGGAGGATCTCCTCTCCGATACGCTGACGGCAGAATCGCTGCGCTGGGTCGCGGGCCGCCCGCCGGCAGACGAGTTCGAGGCCGGCGTGAAGACGCGCTACCGGTCGCCCGCTCAGCCGGCCCTCGTGCGGCTGACGGCTGACGGCGCTGAGGTGCGCTTCCGAACGGCCCAGCGAGCGATCGCGCCCGGCCAGGCGGCGGTCTTCTACCAAGGCGATGAGGTGCTGGGTGGCGGCATCATCGCCTCGTCGGGCCGCTTGACAAGCCGCCCGTAACCGGTTAACGTAGCCAGGCTGCGGCGTTCGAGCGTCACGCGCTTGCCCGAGGGGCGGGTGCGCAGTTGTTCCGCCCGTGGTATCATGCGCCGAGACAGGAGGTCCCGCATTTGACCTTGAGCCTGCAAGACTGGCGTGACATCATCGTCATCGCGGCCGGGTCCATGATGGTCCTGGTGCTGCTCGCTGTCTTTCTCTTCACCGTGGTGCTGGGCCTGGCGACGCGATCGCTGCTCAAGACAGTCCAGACGCTGCTCCGGGGCGAAGTCGCGCCGCTTCTGGACTCGGTTCGCCAGTCGGTCCAGACCGTGCGAGGCACCACCGCATTCATCGGCGAGACCGCCGTGAGCCCCATCATCCGCGTCTACGGCGCGTTCGCAGGCGTGCGGCGCATGATGGGCGTACTTGGCGGCGTCGCCGGGCGGCGAGGCCGCCGAAAGTAGAGTCAGTAGCGAGAGGAGCATCAGCCATGGCAGACGAGACCACAACCGCCGAAGAAGAGCTAGTCGAAGAGCCTTCGGAGGAGCATGCCGGCGCTGGCCCCGGCTTCGTTCTGGGCACGGTGCTCGGAATATTCGCCGGCGCTGCCGCGGCCACGCTCTTCGCCCCATCGACGGGAGAGGAGCTCCGGCACCGCTTCTCGGAGGAGAGCGGCTGGCACGAGGTCGGCGAAAACGCGCCAGAGGCTTCCGGGCCGGAGACGCCGGTGGAGCGCGTCCGCACCTTGCTCACACGCGTACGCTCCCGCATGAAGGATGCCACCGCGGAGGGGCGCGAAGCCGCGCACGAGGTCGAAGAGGAGCAGCGGGCCCGTTTCGCCGAACTCACGAAGAACGACTAGCCCAAGCGGCGAACTTCGGCCACCCAACGATCCAGCCACCCCCGGCGCGTTAGCCTAACATCGGTTGGCTGAGCGTGGCGGAGCTTCTTGAACGAAGTTCGAGCAACCCTTGAGCGAAATCCTGCTGATTTCGCGGACTGAATCTCGCCCCGGACGCTCTTACGTGTTGAAAAGCAACCATCTTGACCAATTGACGAAATTACTTAAGCGAGCCCGTCCCAGGCTCGCTTCCACGCATGAGCTTGAATTCAAGAACGTCTTTGGCGCAGTGGGCGGCTATGTGAACGGCAACATATTCATCTCATGCGGAACATTCGGAGTCGCCCTTCGATTGCCACCAGAACCTCTGGAACGTGTGTTCAAAGAGAAGGGCGTGAATCACTTACGATATTTTCCAAAAGGCCATATCAAAAAGGAGTATGCCGTGCTTCCAAAGCGGATATTGGAGGACGCGAAACAATTTGGAGCATTGGTGGATATCAGTATTAGCTACGCATATGGCAAATACTGAACCGCCCACGCGGGATTCGAACCCACGAGGGCTTGCCCCTACGCGCTTTCAGCCCTGACGTGTGTAAACGTGGCGGAGAGGGTGGGATTCGAACCCACGAGGGCTTGCACCCTACGCGCTTTCCAGACGCGCCTGTTCGGCCACTCCAGCACCTCTCCGCGATCGAAACGTAACGGCTCAAGGCTGAATGCCCCAGAGCAGCTCAGCCGATGTGCACCATCTCGCTTTCAGCCCTGACTTGTGTAAGCGTGGCGGAGAGGGTGGGATTCGAACCCACGAGGGCTTGCACCCTACCGCTTTTCGAGAGCGGCACCTTCATCCACTCGGACACCTCTCCGTTGAGCGACCCGAGGCGGACGCCTGGCTAGTATAGCATGGTACTAGGGGGAACTTAGGGTGCGGAAGAAGCGCTGGGCGCGACCACTCCCGACTCGTCCAGCACCCGCTCAGCCCGAACGATAACCCGCTCACTGTAATGGCGAGCCTCGAAGTCGAATTGGCCGCCACAGGTGATGATCGTGATGATCTCACGCTCTGTCGGCCCTACAATCTTCTGGATGTCGGCGGTGTCCGGGTCTACCTGCGTTCGAGCGGTCACCCGGTACTGGTAGACGGTTCCGTCTTGCAGCCGCACCTCAATGAGGTCGCCCTGCTCCAGGTCCTTCAGGTTCCAGAAGACGGCCGGCCCCGCCCCGCCGCAGCCGCCGGCTTTGTCGCACTTGCAGCCGGTCGGCCCCAAGTCGAACCAGTCGACGTGGCCGGAGAAGACCGCGTTGCTGCCGAAGCCGGGACGTGAGGTAAAATCGTACCAGCCCGCGTCGCACGGCTCATCAGGACTCTCCATCACGTTGTCTTCGTCGAGCCCCAGGACGATGACAGGCGCATCCACCTCGAACTTGGGGATAAGGATGCGCTCGATCGCCGCCGTGCTGGGCGGTGTGGCCTCAGATGCTGGCGTTGGCTGAGGAGCGAGGTCATCGACGAAGACTTCGCCGAATGCTGTCGCGGTCTCCGGCCCGCTGTACAGTTTTTCATCACCCAGACTGAGGACGAACAACACCGCCGCCGCCGCGAAGGCAACCAGCCCCACTCCTATCATGATAAGGGAGAGTTGGTTCCAGCGGCCGGTACGCCGCTGTTCCTGCTGGCCGTCTTCCGCACTCATGTCGTCTCCCCTATCTTATCATGCATCACGGGCTTGGGAGCAGTACGGGAAAACACGTATTTACGCCAGCGCGAACCCGAAGAGACACGCGTCTGCCTCATTGACGCGGTGACCAGCACTCGCCGACAATACCTCTGATGGCTCGATACCTGGCGTTCATACTAGCGACCGTCCTAGCCGCGCTCCTGGCGACGGCCTGCGGGGACGATAGCGGGGCTCCTCCGGCCGGCGTAGCGCCCAACGACGTCATCGCCTTCGCCGCCTCGGATGTGGGCGAGCAGTCGTATGGGCTCTACCTGGTGCGGCCGGACGGCTCCGGCCTGCGGATGCTGGTGGATGAGACGGACGCTATCTCGTTCCCCCGCTGGTCGCCCGACGGCGAACGGATCGCCTACATCGTGGGTGGCCAAGATCAGGAGCGCCCTGGCCTCCTTCGCGTCTACGACTTCAAGACCGGCCGCGCGATCACCGTGAGCGAGCGTGCCAGCGCGAGTCCTCTCGGACCGGCGGCCAGCTGGTCGCCGGACGGTCGCCGGATCGCCTTCTTCGAGGCCACCGACGGGGGACGCGTCCGCATCTTCGACCTGGAGCGCAGCAAGCTCCTCGACACCGCCGAGATCCCCGGCACGCAGCCCGACTGGTCGCCAACTGGGAACACGCTTGCAATCGTCTCGCCGGAAGGCGCGGCAGGCGAGCAAGGCCTCTACCTGGTGGCGGCTAACGGTGAAGATCTGCGTCGCCTCGCGGAACGGCGGGGCGTGGAGGGTAACCCTCGCTGGTCGCCGGATGGCAAGCTGCTGGTCTTTTGGGGCGCCCCAGAAGACCAGCCAGACCTGCGACAGCTCTTTCTTATCGAGGTGGAGAGCGGCCGCCTGACAGAGCTGGGGGCTGGCTATGCCGCCGCCTGGTCGCCGGACGGCGAACTTCTCGCGTACACAAAGCCAGGCACGGACGAAGCCATCACTCGCGATATCTTCCTAGTGCGGGCTGATGGGAGCGACGTTCGGCCGCTCAGCGAATCCGTAACGCTGGATGTCTGGCCAAGCTGGTCGCCTGGCGGCGATAGCCTGGTCTATCTGGCACAGGCAACGCCGCGGACGGCGTTTCTCTGCATCGTGCAGCTGGCGCCTGAGGCCAGGGACTGCCTCGCCCTTCCCGACGAGCTCGTGCCGGCGGCGCCGGCCTGGTCGCCTCAGTAACCACGCCAGAAGCCACAACGGAGAGGGCGCCCCGGCCGGGGCGCCCTCTCACGACGTCTCTGTGCGTCGTACGACGCTTACTACTTCAGCCTAGCGACCGCGCTGCGTGAACTTCCATCCGAACAGGGCCAGCCCAGTAGCCATCACGGCGCCAACGACCGGCCAGAGGCCGAAGTTCGTGTCAGTACCGGCTCGGGTTGTAGCCGGAAGGGCCGGGCCCGGTGTAGCGACCGCAGCCGTAACCGTCGCGTACGCATGCTTCGGCCAGCCAAAAATGATCAGCCCCGTGGCCGCGGCGGCCAGCATCGCGCCGATCACCGCCCAGAGGCCGGCGCTCACACCACCATCACCATCGAGAGGGCCAAAGCCTGCCGAGACAGCGCCCACCACTGAGGTTGGCACTGGCGTATCCGTCGTCGGAGTACCGTCCGTCGGCTCTGGCGTATCCGTCGCCGGTGGAACGTCCGTCGCCGGTGGAACGTCCGTCGCCGGCGGAACGTCCGTCGCCGGCGGCGTGGCCGTAGCCGGCGGAGGCTCCACACAGTTGATCGTCAGCGTGTCCCCGACCGCGTTCGGCGTCGTATCGCCGTCGTAGTCAAAGTCCTCTGTCTTCACGAAAGCCGGCGCAGCGCCCAGATCGCCGTACGTCGATCCAAATGGGGAGTCCGGCACCGCCAGCAACGTCACCTGGTGACTGCCCATCGACAGACAGTTGACATCGATCTCCACTAATGTGCCACCTGCGGTGACGTCCAGCAGCGCCAGGGGCGGCAGGGCTATTTCGCTCAGCACCGTGTGCCCAACCGCTTCCAGCCCCGTGGTCACCAACGCCAAACAGGTCGCGAGCGGCACCCCGTCCTCCCGGCCCGCCTGTACCTCATCAGCACAGGTCGCCCGCGGCTTCCACTCCAGCTCGTCGGACAGCAGCACCTCGGTAGAAAAGCCTGAAGTCCCGTTCGCCGGCAGACTCTCAGCGACCACATGCAGGACAAACGGCTGAGTCCCATCCACCGAGCACTTGTCAGCGTCGCACTTGATGGCGCCAGGTACCGCGAGC